>CAZPZK010000001.1:0-30478 GCA_964591095.1 uncultured Moraxellaceae bacterium
TACGGAGACTGGCAAAATCATTCTCCGGGCATATCAGGAGCACAGGGTGAAACTAACTCATTGAATTGGTGAATATTTTTTCGGAATCATGATTTTCAGTAAGGGCTATGGGGGAGTTCAGAATTGCCGTGATTTGGCAGCCCAAGCAAAATGCAGGTATCTACGTACCGGAGATTTATAATGAGTTTTGCCCGTCACCATGAGGAACTGCGGGTGTTGATGAATCGACACTCCGGCGAAACCTTGAAAGCGGCACAGATCAAGCTGCTTTTTGCCAAGGCTTATCCGGCTTTGGACGTGGATTGGGTATCCCCGTCCGATCATTGCGACAATCACATCTGCAAGGGGGCATGCGCGTGTGCGCAAACTGAAAGCGCTATTTTCACGCGTGTCGGGCATGGCTTGTATGAGGTGAAATAGCGTGATGGAATCGTTTGGTCAAACCCGCCCCCACGACGACGCCATGATCGCCATGCTTCACCAAACCCCCGAATTCGCCGCCGAATACCTGCGCGTCGCCTTCGAGGAACTGGACGAAGAGGGCGGCGAAGCGGCCTTCCTCATCGCCCTGCGCCATGTGGTCGAAGCGCGCGGCGGCATGGCCCTGATTGCCGAAAAGGCCCAACTGTCGAGGGAAAGCCTCTACCGAAACCTGTCCGCCAACGGCAACCCCACACTGAAAACCCTCAGTGCCGTCATCCACGCCGCCGGCCTGCGCTTCGCGGATATCGCGCACGCGGCTTGAATGGTGGCCGTAGGGGCGCACTGCGTGCGCCCTCGTCGCCAAACATGCCACCAATTTTGACCCTGATACGCCATCCTGTTTGGCGGAGAAGGGCGCAGGCACTGCGCCCCTACGATGTTCTCCGGCAACCCCCGTAAACTAGCCGATGGAACCCATTCCTGGGACGCCTACCGGCGCTGGCTGCTGGTGTCCGCCGGGGTGTGGAACGGTCTGGATTTGGGCAATCCCGCGCAGGTGGAGGAGGTGATGCGGCGGCTGGAAGCCGCCTATTATCAGGGCAGCGAGAAGGAGTGGGGGTATTTCCGGGATTAGCGCGGCGGGACTGGCCATAAGCAAATGGGCGCGTTACTGCACGCGCCCCTCCGCCACCCATCCCGCAAAATCCGTCCGGAAACGATCAATCTTCCCTTGATCACAGGCCGCGCACAGCATCGGCCACTCCTTCCCCGTCAGGAACACCATCATCTTCTGTTTGCACTTCTTGCACTGCGTCCAGTTCACCGGCCCGTCCACCGGCGTGAACTTCTCGCACTGGATATCCGGCCGCCGCCCCGCCAGCCAGGCATATTCCCGCGCCGGAAACTGGTTGCTGATCAACAGGACCTTCAGCTTCGGCAGGGCCGCCAGCGGCGCCAGGCTTTCGTCCGCCACCCGCAAATAGCTCAGCGCCAGCCATTCCAGATCCTGCAGGCCCGCCAGCGCGCTCAGGCTGTCCATCTTCACCACGTTGCCGGTGCCGATGTCGCCGCCCGCCAGGCTCAGCCCGCGCAGTCGCGTCAGTTGGCCGACAAAGGCGGGGTCGGCCAGCGCCTTGATGTTCTCCAGCTCCAGCCATTGCAGGTTCGGCAACCCGGTCAGCGCTTCCAGATGCTGCATCGACGGCGAGCCGCCAATGTGCAGCGCCTTCAGCCCTTGTGCCTGCGTGATCGGCGTCATGTCGGTCAGCGCGCCCCATTTGATGTACAGCCCTTCCAGGTTGGGCACGGCGCAGGCGGCTTCGAACATCTCCTGGCTGGTGCGCGACTGGAACCACAGCGTCTTCACGTTCGTCAGCGTCGGCAAGAGGTCGCACCAGCGTTTCACCAGCGCCTTCTGCGCCTTGGCGGGCAGGTCGGTCTGGGTGATGGTGAGGCACAGTCGCTCTCCGCCGCTATAGTCCTCCGGGTCGCGGATGGCCTTGGGCGGAAAGTCCCGCGTGGGGCGGTGGTGCCAGTAGCTGTGCCAGGGTTCCACGGTTTCGCTGGACTGGTGGGTGAGGGTGCGGACGGTGTCCAGCAGGTCGTCGAGGGGGGAGGGCATGGCTGTAGGCTCGATGCGGGCTGTCGTGCTGACAGTAACAGGCGAGGGCCGTCACCGCCAAGGCGGGTGATCGGCCAATCCGCCCGGTCGATGTTCAGCGCGGGTGCTTTTGGCGGTAATCCGCCAGCCCCTTCGTCGCCAGCTTGCGGATTTTTCCCTGCACCAGCGGCGACCAGCCCAGCGCGTAGCCCGGCGCGCCCAGCGCCTGACGGCTCCATTTCCACAGATCAAAGCGGTCCTGCTGCACGGCAATCTTGCCGTCGCGGAATTCAAAGCGCGAATGGATGTCGTTGACCACGGTGCGGCCGGTCTGGCTGAAGGTGTAGGTGGCGATCCAGTGCGCTTCGCCGGTGTGCTCGTCGGCGCGGATGCCGTCGAATTGCAGGCTGAAGTCCTGGGCGCGGCTGGTCAGCATGCGCCACATGTCGCCGGGTTCGCTGCCGCTCAGCCCCGTGAACACCGGGTCACTGAAGCGGGCGTCGGCGGTGTAGGCGGCGGCCATCGCTTCACCGTCGCCGCGCTGGAAGGCGCGGTAGAAATCTTCCAGCAGCCGGGTGTGGGCCTGGGCGGTGGCGGAGGACGAGGCTTGGGGAGCGGGAATCTGGCGCATGACGTTGTTCTCGGGGTGGGAGGCCGCTCGCGGCGATGAGCCCATTCTGCGCGTCGGCCCCGTTGGCGGCTACTGGCAATAATGACAACTTTGTGTCTAAAATGGACGAAAGCCCTCTCCTTGGATCATCGCCATGCCCGTGATCGCCGTCTATGTCTGTCCGCATACCGTGATGTCCAGCCTGTCGACGGCGCTGGACTGCTTCGCGCTGGCCAACCGCTTTGCGGGCAAGGCGTTGTTCCGGCTGAAGAAAATCAGTGCCGACGGCCAGCCGGTGACCACCGGGTTTGGCGAACTGGCGGTGGATGGCGGGCTGGAATGGGCGGCGTCGGCGGATCTGTTGCTGGTGCCCGCCATCGGTCAGGACATTGACCCGGTGCTGGCGGCGAATTCGCCCTTGCTGCGCTGGCTGGAACAGCATCCCGACCAGCCGGTGGCCAGTATCTGCACCGGCGCCTTCCTGCTGGCGGCGGGCGGGGCGCTGGATGGTTGCCGCGCCACCACCCATTGGGCGATGGCCGAGCCGTTCCGGCGACGCTTTCCCCGCGTGCGGCTGGAGATCGACCAGTTGCTGACCCAGGACGGCAGCCGCTTCTGTTCCGGCGGGGCGATGGCGGGCATCGACCTGTGCCTGCACCTGATCCGGCTGCACGGTGGCGACTGGCTGGCGCGGCAGGTGGCGGCGGTGTTGGTGATGGATGTCGGGCGCGGGCCGCAGTCGCGTTTCGTGCCGCGCCTGCCGGTGCCGCAGGAGCGGGACCCGGCGGTGGCCAACCTGCAACGCTGGCTGGAACAGCATCATGCGCAAGCCCTGACGCTCGACGAGATGGCGGCGCAGTTGCATTGCTCGCCGCGCACGCTGCTGCGCCGCTTCAAGGAGGCCACCGGCCTGACGCCGAACGATTACCTGCAACGGGTGCGCATCAGCGCGGCGGAGTCGTTGCTGGCTTCGGGCCGCCAGTCGGTGGAGCAGGTGGCGTTGCGGGTGGGCTATGAAAACCGGGCGGCTTTCGCCAAGCTGTTCAAGACGCTGACCGGCGAAACCCCGGCGGGCTACCGGCGGCGTTGTTTGCAGGCGTGAAGGCATCCCCGGACGAGCCTGAAATCCCTATAATCCCGACCTTGTTTACCGACCCAGGAATTCCCCATGTTGCCCGACCAGCAAGACACCGTCCGCCAGTTCTTCGAGTTGCTGATCTGGGACCAGCCCTTCAAGGCCGAGGCCGCCGTGGCCGATGTATTGACCGAGGAGGCCCCCGACCTGCCCACCGCCCTGCGCCACGCCATGGGCGACCTGGCGCCGTCCGCGGACTGGAACCAGTTGGGTTTCCTGCTGGAATACCTGAAGGAGATGGCGGCGGGACGAGGCATCCTCAGCGATCTGGATGATGCCGACGAGGACAATTTTGATCTGGATGAACCGGATGATTTCTTCGCCAAGATCCAGGCGCTGCTGGTCGATTATGGCTATGACCTCTGGCAATGGGAAACCGGCGACGATACCTTCTGCGCGGTGATCGCCCGCACCGACGATCGCTCCGCGCTGGAAGTGCTGACGCGCAAGCTGGGGCTCACCGCCGGTCACGGCGCGCTGGTCTGCGCGGCGTATCTCTAGGCCAACGGCGTCAGCTCCGATTCGCCTTGCGGTGAATCGGAGCCCAGGCAAGCCGCAAACTCCGTCTGCAATCGCGCCGTCTCGAACCGGAACCCCGGGCGCTGGTCCAGGCAGGTCACCACCAGATGGCGGGGGCAGCCGCCCGAGTACAGGGTATCCACCGCCAGCGCATGGTTCAGCGCGTCATAGTCCAGCTCACCCGTCCGGAAATCCCCCTGCCAGCGGTTGTAGCGGTTGATCTCGGCGTCGGTATTCACCAGCGGCAGCGGCCTTTCATCCGGCATCCAGCCAGGGCCGTGCCGGGTGGTGTAGCAGCGCGTCACGTAGTGCACCTCGTAGTCCAGTCCCAGTTCCCGGCAGATTGCCACCGCGTTGCGGCTGGTGGTGTGGGCATAGGTCACATGCGGAAACTGGCCGTGGGTCTGATCCAGCAGGATGCCCTGCGAACCCTCGAACACCAGGTTCGGGAAGCGGCGCGGCAGGTCGTTGCCCGCCAGCCGCCACGGCGCCTCGCCGATGGCTTCGCGGAAGCGCCCCAGCTCCTCCGTCAGCCAGTCCAGCTCCTCGGGGGACGGTTCCAGCCGGGACAGGGTGTAGTCCCGCACCCGGTTCAGCTTGGCGGCCAGCAGGGCGGGGTAGGTGGTGTCGAGGGCGCGCAGCGCATAGCCGTCGGCTTCCCGCTGCATGGTCTTGCCAATACCCAGGCCGCAGCTGCCGTGGCCGTTGCGGCGCTCGGCCAGGCGGTTGGCCAGCAGGTCGTAGGGCGTGGTCAGCCGGGCCTGCGGGTGCAGGTACAACACCGGTTCCACGCCCAGACCGCGCAACTGGCGGTACTCGGTCATCAGGCTGACCGGGTAGAAGCAGCAATGGGCGCTGAACCAGGACGGCAGGCCGCGCAGGGTGCCGCTGCCGAAGGACGAATGCACATGCCGCCGTCCGTCCAGGCAGACGTGATGCCCGCATTGCTGCCCCCCGGAAAAGCGCACCACCAGGCTGTCGGGACGCAGCCGGCACAGGTGGTCGGTCACCCGGCCCTTGCCTTCGTCCCCGAAGCCCAGCCCCACCACGATCTGCGCGCGGCTCACAGCAGCTCCTCCACGGTGGCGTTGGCGGCGTTCTCCGCCCCGGCGGCGTGGGCGATCACCGTCCGGGCGATCAGCGCCGGGATCTCGGCGATATCCGCCACCGGCAGGCAGTGATCTCCCAGCCGCTGTTGCCAGAAGCTGAGTGACGCCCGGCCCTGCGAGCCTTGCAGCACGTGCAGGTGGTAGACCTCGTACTTCTGCTGCGCCAGCCGCAGCAGTTCGCCGAAGCTCCAGTTGCGGTCCTGCTCTTCCAGCATGACCTCCCGTAGGGCGGCGGGCGGCAGGTTTTCCAGGCAGGGTTCATCGCCCAGCGTGAACAGCAGGCCCTTGCGGTGGCGCTTGTCCCAGGCATCGTGGGCGGTGCGCCAGGCGGCGAAGGCGTAGGCCAGCAGGTAGCTTTCACCGCCGTTGCCGCCGCCGCCGCTTTCCAGAAAGGTGCGGGTCAGCCACAGGTCCAGCTCGGCATCGCCTGATTCGAACTGGCCCACCTGCAGCGGGTAATGATCGCATTCGTGGTCGCCCACCGCCAGGAACAGCACCTGCGGGTCGGGAAAACCGTGTTGCAGGATGGCGCCCATCAGCTTGGGCAGTCCGTCCACCACCAACTGGTGCGGGATGGTCAGCATGGAGCCGGTGACATCCAGCGCCAGGATAATGGGGATGCTGTTCGGGTGCGCGGCCGAGTCCCGGCTTTCCCGCAGCCGGGCCTGGCGCGGGTCCATGGACGGGTGGATGCGGCGTTCCTTCTGCTGGGTGAAGATCTCGTCGCGGCCGCGCGTGCCGTAGCCGGCGGCGAGGGCCCGCGCGGCGCGGTCATCGAGGGAATAGCGGGTATGGCCCATGATCGTTCCTCCTCAAGACTGGCTGTCCGCCGGACCGAACAGCAGGGCGTAGCGCTGCCGGGCGATGTCCAGACGGATTTCCAGATTGCGCAGCTGCACACCCAGCTGCAGGTCTTTCTGCACAAAAGCCTTGGCATCGAAGTCGCTGGCCAGCACCAGGCTGTCGGCGGTGGTCGGCGACAGGTCCAGCAGCGCGTCCCGCTCCCGTTTCAGGCGGCGGATCTGCAGTTCCATGTCTTCCACTTCGCGCTTGTAGAGCAGCTCGGCATCCTCGGCGATGGCGTCGGCCCGGTCGGCGCGGATGCGTTCGTTGTTGCGTTTCAGCGAGGCGAGGAAGGCGCCCCCGGCTGGCGTTTCCGGGGTGACGGCGGACAGGGTTTCCATGATCTTGACTCCCTTGGGTGGCGTGATGGGGTCAGTGTAAGCCTGAAAGTGGCTTACAGCCAATAACATTTTGGGGTTTGTGAGCCACTAAATTATGAACGGTGGGTTTGCGGGGATGTCCGGTGAAGAACCGTGGGGCCGGGGCGGATGTTTCGAGGCGGGGTGACGGGCATGAAAAGGGGCGGGATTCCCTCTCCGGCCGGCGCGATGCAGCGCCCTGGCCGGAGAGGGGGGCGGTCTCAGTGCCCGCCCTTGACGACAATATTCCGCTGCGCCGCCCATTCCCCCACGTCCTGGCGGTTCAGGACGGCGGCCATCAGTTCCGGGAACAGGTCGGGGGTGCAGGCAAAGGCCGGGGAGCCCAGTTGCCCGAACTGGGCGGCGTGTTGCGGGTCGAAGCAGGGCGCGCCTTCATCCGACAGTGCCAGCAGCGTTACCAGGGTCACGCCGCTGGCGATGATACTGCCCACGCGCTTCAGCATGGCCTCGCTGTTGCCGCCTTCGATCAGGTCGCTGATCAGCACCAGGATGGTGTCTTCCGGCCGCCGCACCAGTCCCTGGCAGTAACTGAGCGCCTTGGTGATGTCGGTGCCGCCGCCCAGTTGGGTGGCGAACAGCACGTCCACCGGGTCGGCCAGTTGCGGGGTCAGGTCCACCACGCTGGTGTCGAACACCACCAGCTGCGTGCTGACGGCGCGGATGGAGGCCATGACCGCCCCGAAAATACTGGCGTAGACCACCGAGCTGGCCATGGAGCCGCTCTGGTCGATGCAGAGGATGATGTCCTTCAGCGACTGCCGGTGCCGTCCGTAGCCGATCAGCTGCTGCGGGATGATGGTTTGGTACTCGGCCTGGTAGTGCTGCAGGTTGGCGCGCAGGGTGCGGCCCCAGTCGACATCGCTGACCCGGCGCGGACGGCGGGTGCGGCTGGCGCGGTTGAGGCTGCCGGTGATGGCCTGCTGCATCTTCTGGCCCAGCCGCCGTTCCAGGTCGTCCACCACCTTGCGCACCACCAGCCGGGCGGTTTCCTTGGTCTTGGCGGGCATCAGGTGGTTCAGCGAGATCAGCGTGCCCACCAGGTGCACGTCCGGTTCCACCGCCTGCAGCATTTCCGGTTCCATCAGCATGCGCTGCAGGTTCAGGCGTTCGTAGGCGTCCTTCTGCAGCAGGCGCACCACGCTGGACGGGAAGTACTGGCGGATGTCGCCCAGCCAGCGCGTCACTCTGGGGGCGGAAGCGCCCAGGCCGCCGCTGCGCGGACTGTTGCGGTCGGGGGTGTGGCCGTCTTCGCCGTAGAGCGCGGCCAGGGCGGCGTCCATGCCCTGGTCGTGCTTGTCGAGCGAGAGGTCGTCGGGGCCGGTGCGGCCCAGCAGCAGACGCCAGCGGCGGGTGCGCGGGCTTTCGGGAGACAGGGGCTGGCTCATGCCGCACCTCCGGTTGACGGTTCGGGGAGGGAAGGGGCGGGCAGCCCCAGCATGGCCGCCAGCACCGGCACCACGCGCGCGGCGCGGCGGTTGTCCACCGGCGCGGCGGTACTTGCGCCTGCCCCGGCGGCGCTCCCTTGCGCCTTGCCCGCCAGTTGCGCCCGTTCCGGCGCGGTGAAGGTGGCGACGGTGCGCCGCAGCAGCGGCAGGATCTGCACGAAATGCTCCTCGGTCAGCATCAGCAGCCACTGGTCCACCAGGGCCCACAGCGCCTGGTCGTGGATCAGGCTAAGGCCCTGGCCGGCCAGGAAACCTTCAAACCAGGCGGCGGTATGCTCCACCGGCCAGGCCGCCGACAGCGCCCGCGAGAAGCGTTGCGCGGCTTCTTCCGCCGTCAGCAGCTCGTGCCCGGCCGCCACCCGGCAGCACCAGCCGGCCAGCAGGCCGTGCAGGCCATTCTGGTCGGCCAGCCGCAGCAGCACCTTGTGCCACTCTTGCAGCAGTTCCGCTTCATCCAGCCGCGTCAGCACGCGGTCCAGGGTCTTCAGGTGCCCCAGCCACAGCTGCGCCGCTTCGTCATTAAGGCTGCTGACGGCGGCGGGCAGGCCGATGCAGATGCGCAGCACGAAGCTGCCGGTGACGGCGGCCAGGGCGTCGCCGCGTGTCTGGCGCACGTTGCCGTAGCGCCAGGCGTTGGCCAGCGGCTCCAGCGCGGCAATCAGGTGGCTGATGTCGGCGGTGTGCGTGGACAGCGCCATGATGCGGTCGATCAGCGGCGGCAGCGCCGCGCCGAGGTCGGCCACCAGCACCTGCTCCACCAGCCGCGCCAGCGCCGGGATGTCGGTGCCCTGCGCGGTATGGTGCTGCACGTAGCGCGCCGCCGCTTCGTCCAGGGTCTGGCCCCAGATCGCGCTTTCCACCAGTTTCAGACTGAAATCGGGCTGCCACTGCAAACGCCAGGCTTCCTTGAAGGTGCCCTTGCCGGACACGTCGAGTGGTTGTCCCCAGGGAATGCCCAGCAGGCGCAGGCGGTGCAGGAAACGGCTCTTGGCCAGACCCTGTTCCTCGCGCAGGTCCAGCTGCAGGTCGCGGCTGTCGGCTTCCACCTTCAGGCGCAGGCTCTTGCACTGTTTCTGGAAGTCGCTCTGCAAGGGCAGCGCGGGCATGTCATCCGGCACTTCGCCCAGCCGTTCGCCCACCAGCAATCGCTCGCTCAGCACCGAGGGCAGGGCGTCGCCGTGATGCAGCACGCTGACGATGGCTTCCTGCAAATCGTCCAGGTCGGGCAGGTGGCGGCCGCGCAGCACGGCCAGCGCGCTGATCAGGCGGCTGGCGTCGATCAACTGGGCGCTGCTGGCATCCAGCCCTTCGGCGCGCAGCGCCTGCGCGAACTTGGCCAGCCAGCCGCTGCTGATGGCGTCGGGGTCGGGGGTGTCCTGCCGGTAGTGTTCCCACAGGTGGCTGTACCAGCCCGGCGATTCAATGCCCGCGCCATAGCCCTGGCGGCTTTGCAGGCGGCCGTGCGTCCAGGGGATCCAGGCGGCCTGCACTTTCAGCTTGGCCAGTCCTTTCAGGCGGGCGGCGTCGTCCTTGCGAGTGGACTTGAGGTCCTGCAAGGCCGGGACATGCCAGGCGCCGCAGACCACGGCGATGCGCTGGAAGCCGTCTTTCTGCGCCTGCCGCAGGCACTGGCGCATCTGCGCCTCGCGGCAGGCTTCGCGCTCGGCGTGGGGGCCGCTGTTTTCCGGGAGGGCGGCGCGCACGGCGGTCATCGCCTCGGCGACGGCGGCGAACACGCCGTCGGCGTGAAGCTGCTGTTCAACCAGGTGTTCCCAGAAGCGTTCGCTGTCGTGGTAACCGGCCGCCTGCGCCAGCAGGCCGATGGGGTCGTGGCGCACCGGGGCGGGGGCTTCGCCGCTTTCCGGCTCCGGGGGTTCGGCGGCAGGATCGGCATCACTGCCGGTGTCGGTCGGTTCTGCCGGGGAGTCGTTATCCGCTTCGGTATCTTCCACTGGTTCGGCGTCCGGCGCGGCGGGCAGCCAGTTGTCAGCCAGGCTGTGGGCCTGCGCCAGGTCGATCAGCCGGACCGGCACGGCGTGTTCGCGGGCATAGGCCAGCGCCTGCCATTCCGGGGAGAATTCGGCAAAGGGGAAGAAGGCGGCGCGCGGGCTGCTTTCGCCCTCGACGCTGCCGTACATCAGCATCGCCACCGGCGGCTTCATCTGCGCATGGCCCGCCAGCGGCAGGATGGCCTCGGCTTCCGGCGGGCCTTCCATCAGCAGCAGGTCGGGCTGCAGGCGGCGCAGGGCGGCCAGCAGGCTGCGCGCCGAGCCGGGGCCGTGATGGCGGATGCCGAAGAAGTGGAACGGGGAATTCGGGTCGTTCATGGTGATCCTTCCGGAGCCGCCCTCAGTCCAGCGCCCGGCAGGCGCGATACAGGTCCTTCCAGCCGTCGCGTTCCTTGACCACGGTTTCCAGGTACTCCTGCCACGGCGCGCGGTCCTGCACCGGGTCCTTCAGCACGGCGCCCAGCAGGCCGGCGGCAATGTCCCCGGCGGTGACCGTGCCGTCGCCGAAGTGCGAGGCCAGCGCCCAGCCGTTGCTCATCACCGAGATGGCCTCGGCGGTGCTGAGGGTGCCGCTGGGGCTCTTCAGCTGGGTCTTGCGGTCTTCGGTGACGCCGTTGCGCAGTTCGCGGAAGATGGTCACCACGCGGCGGATCTGTTCGTCGGCGGGCGGCAGGTCGGGCAGTTCCAGCACCTTGCCCAGCGAGTCGACGCGGCTGCGGACAATGCGCATTTCCTCGTCCAGCGAGTCGGGTACCGGCAGGATCACGGTGTTGAAGCGGCGCTTCAGGGCCGAGGACAGGTCGTTGACGCCCTTGTCGCGGTTGTTGGCGGTGGCGATGACGTTGAAGCCTTTCACCGCCTGGAAGTCGATGCCCAGTTCCGGCACCGGCAGGGTCTTTTCCGACAGCAGGGTGATCAGGGTGTCCTGCACGTCGGCGGGGATGCGGGTCAGTTCCTCGATGCGCGCCAGGCGGCCGTTGCGCATGGCGTTCAGCATCGGGCTGGGCACCAGCGCCTCCGGGCTGGGTCCCTTGGCCAGCAGCATGGCGTAGTTCCAGCCGTAGCGCAGGGCTTCCTCGCTGGTGCCGGCGGTGCCCTGCACCAGCAGGCTGCTGTCGCCGCTGATGGCGGCGGCCAGGTGTTCCGACACCCAGGACTTGGCGGTGCCGGGCACGCCCAGCAGCAGCAGGGCGCGGTCGGTGGCCAGGGTGGCGACGGCGATTTCCATCAGGCGGCGGTTGCCGATGTATTTCGGGGTGATCCCGACCCCGTTGGGCAGCGTGCCGCCGATCAGGTAGGTGACCACCGCCTGCGGCGACAGTTGCCATTGCGGCGGGCGGGGCAGGCGGTCGCTGTCGGCCAGGGCGGCGAGCTCGGCGGCAAACTGGCGTTCGGCGCGTTCACGGAGGACTTGGGTCATGTTCGGCATTCCTTTTTCTATTCAAAAACAGTGTCGGTGGTGTCAGTCGTTTACGGGGTGTCAGTTGTTGGCCAGCGCCGTCAGAAACGCGAGCCGTCCCTGCCAGGCGGCGGCCACCTCGGGCGGAGTGCCGGGCGGCGGGCTGGCGGCCACGCGACGGTGGCCGTGCACGGCCAGCTGGCGCCCCAGGCCCGGCAGCAGCACCCGCTGGGCTTCATACGAGGGCTGTTCCTGCAAGGGTTGCAGCAGACCCAGCAGGGTCCGGGTGAATCCGTCCGACCATTCCCAGGCGCTCAGGCGCGGCAGCAGTTGGTTCAGCTCCTGCAGGCCGGTGCCCGGCTTGGCTTCGTAGCGCACGCGGTCCAGCAGCGCCTGCTCGCGGTCGGCGGCGCTCAGGGCGTCCAGCAGCGGCGCGTCATCGGCGCAGTGCTTGCGGCCTGCGGGGCTCAGCAGCGCCAGCAGCATGGGGCAGTGACCCTCGGCCACGGCGGCGGCGGTGAGGCCCTGTTGCAGCGGCTGCGCCCAGTCAGTCTTGGCGACGGCGGCCAGCAGGTTTTCCGGGTCCAGGCCGGTATGCGCCAGCAGCCAGCCGACACCGGCCCCGGCCACCACGGCCCGCAACCAGACGGCCTTTTCACCCAGTCCGTGCGCGGCGGCGGTGACCGGCTCAAGCCCGTCGCGTTGCATGGCCGGGTCCAGCGCCTCGGGCGGGGTGATGTCCAGTGTCTTGCGCAGCAGGCCGCGCTTCAGGTTCACCCTTCCGGCGCAGCGTTCACGCATCCGCTGCCGCCACGGGGAGTCTTCCAGCCGGGCCAGCAGGCCCAGCGCGGCCTCGCGCACCTGCTTGCTGCGGTCGTCGAGCAGGCCTTCCAGCCAGTCGGCGTCGTCCGGACCCAGGCCGTGGCGGCACAGGTCCAGCCATTGCGCGCGCTGGGTGGCCGATTCTTCCGTCCACCGCTGTTGCAGCCAGGCACGGGCAGCGGCGGGAGCCTGCTGCCGCCAGCGGACCAGGTACAGCTCGCGGGTGGCGGCGTCGGCATCCTGCCAGAAACGGTCTTGGGTGTCGGGGTCGGCATCGAGCGGGAAGGTCGAGCCTTCCAGCCAGCGCCAGTCCGGGTTCTGCGCCGCCAGCCAGACGCCGCGTGTCCCCGCGATGGCGCCCAGCGGCAGGCGCCAGGCCTTGTACCGCTCCCCCAGCCGCAGCAAGTCGGGCAGCAAGGTGGCCGCCGGGCGGAAGCCGTGTTCGGCCATGGCGCGCAGGCATTCGGGCAGAAAGGCTTGCTGGTCGTTGGCCAGCGCGCCCTGTAACCAGGAGCGGGCGGGAGCGGGCAGCGGCCGCAGGCGGGTTTCCGGCGCGGCGGGGTCCGGCGCGGGAGCTTCCGGCAACGTCAGCCCGGCGCGTTGCCAAGTTGAGGCCAGCGCCAGTTGCGCCAGCAGCGCGCGCGGGCCCTCCGGGTCGGGCAGGGCGGCCACGGTGCCGCGCAGGGCGTCCGGCCAGTCTGGCGCGGCGGTGGCACGGGCCGAGCCCAGCAGGGCGTTCACTTCCAGTTGTTGCCAGAGGGTGTCCGTCACAAGAATTCCTCCTCGTTCCAGGCATTCAGCAGCCGCAGCTCACGGCCATCCCATTCCCCGAAGACCTGCAGGGGCTGTCCGCCGGACAAGGCCAGCAGTGCCCAGCCGTCGTTGACCCGCAGCGGCGCGGTGCGGCCTTCCCGGTCGCGCACCTGCCAGTCGTTACCGTCGCGCCGCACGGTAACCCCGTTCAGCAGCCAGGGCATCTCGGCCAGCAGCGGGTTTTGCGCCAGCAGCCCGGCCTGGGCGTCCAGCGCCTCTTCCAGACTGCCGTAGCCGTTCACGGCGGTCAGCGGTGGTAGGGTCGGGGTATCGGCGTCGCGCACCAGCGCCCGTTGCGGCGTGGCGGAGGGGTAGAAGCAGAGCCGGGCGGGCAGGGTCATGCCCGCCGGATAAGGCGGGGCCAGGTTCTGGTTGCCGAAGGCGAAGGACAGCAGCAGCGCCGCCCGCCCGGAATTCCGGCCCCACAGCCACTGGCGGCGATAGCGGCCGTTGCCGGTTTCCAGATCCTCGTCGCGGTGGGCCAGCACCAGCCAGTCGTCCGCCAGCGGCGGCGCGGCCAGCACGTCTTCCTGGGCCACCGGCCAGCCGGTCAGGGCGCGGATATCGGCCTTCAGCCCGTCGGGCAGGGTGTCTTGGCGGCCATAGCTTTCCGCCAGCAGCGCCAGACGGCCCAGCGCCATCGTGGCGGCCTGCTGCCAGTGCGCCACCCGCAGCGCGGAGGACAATTCCTGCACGGCGGCGGCCAGGCCGGGGGCCTGCGCGTCCACCAGCCGTCCTGCCATGTGGTCGAAATGGCTGCGCGCCAGCGTGCGGGCGTGGGCCAGCCCGCCGCGCGCCAGGTCGTCCAGCCACAGCTGCAGTTCCTGCAGGCCGGCCGCCACTTTCTTTTCGCGGGCGGCCACGCGCTTGGTCTGGGCGGCGGCATCCACCGGCTTCGCGGGTTCCTCAGCCTTGGCCTGCTTCTTCTCGGCGGCGGCCTGGCGTTTTTCCAGCCATTCCGCCACCCAGCCGGAGGGCTCGGCGGTTTCAAACAGGGCGAAGCTCTGGGCATAGCTCAGCACCAGCGCCAGCCCGTGCTTGCAGGGTTGCTTGCGGCTGGGGCAGGAGCATTTGAAGCTCAGGGCGTCCAGGTCGAAGGCGGCGCGGTAGACGGCGCTGCCCTGGATTTCCCCCCAGAGGAGGGCCTGGTGGATACGGAGGTGCTGCCACTGGCCGGGCTTGGCCAGCTTGCGGGCGTTCTGGGCGGCGCTGTCGTCGGGAGCGAATTGCAGCGCCTGCTCGGGGGTCAGTCGGGGGTGGGTTGCGTCCATTTCTGCTTCAGGTCCGGGGGACCGGGAGTCCGGTCCGGTTCGAGCCAGACGATAGCATGGAAGGAAGCCGGATTTGCAGCCGTGCGCTCGCTATTCCGTCACTCAGATGACACAGCTTGTCGTGCGGTGCGATGATGCGGGTTTTGACGCCCGGACTTCCACCCGATAGGGGTTGCCCATGACCGATCACCCCGATGCCGAACGCACCTATGAAATGCTCTGGGACTGCCCCGCCTGCCAGACCCCGAAACTGTTGGGCCTGACCCATCGTTTCTGCCCGCACTGCGGGACGGCACAGGACCCGTCGAAACGCTATTTTCCGGCGGACGAGGACAAGGTGGCGGTGCAGGATCACCGCTTTGTCGGCGCCGACCGGTTGTGTCCGGCCTGCGGCGGCCCGAATTCGGCGGCGGCCACCTTTTGCGGCGGCTGCGGCAGCCCGCTGGACGGAGCGAAGGCGGTGACGACCCGGCCGGATGAAGTGGAGGGGGCGGATGGCCGGTTTCAGGCCAAGGCCACGCCAGCGGAAGAAACGAAAAAAGCGGGACCGGCTTACGGGCGCTGGATTGTGATCGGGCTGGTGACGCTGGCGCTGCTGGCCGCCTTTGCCTGGTTCTGGAAGCGCGAGGCGGTGGTGGAGGTGGCTGGCCACAGCTGGCAGCGCAGCATCGATATCGAGGTGTTCCAGGCCGTGAGCGAGAGCGCCTGGTGCGACCAGATGCCCGGCGACGCCTACCGCGTCAGTCATCACCGCGAGCAACGCTCCACCCGGCAGGTGGCGGACGGGCAGGTCTGCCATACCGTGCGCCATGACAATGGCGACGGCTCCTTCAGCGAGAGCGAGGCCTGTGAGACCCGCTATCGTGAGGAGCCGGTCTATGACGACCGCTGTGACTACCGGGTGGACCGCTGGCGGGTGGCGCGGGACACGGTGGCGTCCGGGCAGGCGCGGGAACCCGCGCCCGTGTGGCCGTCGGTGACCCTGAACCGGCCCGGCCAATGCCTGGGGTGTGAGCGCGAGGGTGCACATCACGAACGCTACACGGTGCGCCTGCAACGGGAGCAGGGCAAGCCGCTGTCCTGCGATCTGCCGCAAGCGGAGTGGCAGGCGATGGCGCCGGGGGCGCGCTGGCAGGTACAGGTGCGGGCCGTGCTGGACAGGCCGGATTGCGATACGTTGCAGCCTGCTGATTAAGCCGGTTCAGACGTCTGTCATCATCCGCCGCAGCGGCGCGGGCACCAGCGCCAGCGCCGGTCGCCGGCCCGCATTCGCCCGCCGGTACGAAGCCCGTATTTCCTTCAGCAGCCCGCCCAGCTCCCGCGCCGCCTTGAACAGCCCGCGCAGCGTCCGGATGCGCGCCTCGGCCACCAGCGGATGGCCCCGGTCGAAGGCGATCAGCCGCTGCACTTCCGGCGGCTGCATTTCCAGGATGGCCCACTGGAACATGTCGGGCACGATGCGCCGCAGCCGGTCGTGCTCCACGCCCTGGATGATCGCCACCTGATAGGTCTCCAGATGGTCCGGTGTCTTCAGCCGGGGGAATTCCGCGCGCAGGCAGTCCCACACCGCCTGTTTCGTGGCGGGCAGGTCGGAGCCGCCCAGCGCCTCGCCGATGCGGGTGAACTCGCGGTAGAAACGGTCGATGCCGCGCGCGTCCAGCGGATCGGGATGGTATTTTTCGTGGGTGGTGGCAAAGGCCCAGGCCAGCGAGGCATAGTTCCAGCGGAAGATGTGCGGATGGTCGGCGTCGTAGACCAGCCCGCCGGCGCCGGTGCCCTTCACCCGGCCGTGCATGCCCCGCACCGTGCGGCACAGCTTTTCCGCCACCTCGGCGGGGCCGAACACGCAGCCCAGGAAGAAACTCATGGTGTGTCCGCGCCGCACCAGGTTGCCGCTGACGCTGAGGCGTCCGGTGGACTTGCCTTGCGCATCGCGGGTCCAGACGCGGGAGTGGTCGTTGTTGGCGGCCTCGGTCTCCGGGTAGGCAGATTCGATGGCCGCCGCCACGCCCAGCGCCAGCAGCGTCACCTGCTGGTGGTCGAAGACGCGCCAGATGGCGCTGCCCGGCCCGAACCAGCCACGGTCGCCGGGCGGGCTGTCGAACTGTACGCCCGGGAAATAGGTGCGACGGACATCGCGCTGGTACAACTGGTCAAAGAACCCCTCCAGGGGGTGGCGCGGGTTGATCATGGGGGCGCCTCCGGTTATTACGTTTTGTAAGTTACGACTTGTAAGTTACTCTGGCCAGGGTAGGCCGACAAGGGGGCATGATGAAAAAAACAGCGGAACCGGCCACGGTCCGGGCGCGGATGAGCGCCGCCGAACGCCGGGAGCAGATCCTGGATATCACCCGGCGGGTGGCGGATGCCGAGGGCTTCGGTGCGGTCAGCATCGAGCGGGTGGCGGCGGAGTGCGGGGTGACGCGGACGCTGATCTACCAGCAGTTCACCAGCCTGGCCGGGTTGCTGGAGGCGCTGGTGGACCGGGAATTCGCCCGCGCCAGCCATGCCTTCCTGCGGGCGGTGATGCCGGCGTCGCCGGACCAGCAGGACCGCTTCGTGTCGGCGATGGCGGGGGTGCTGCGGGCGCTGGACGACGACCCGGCGACCTGGCGGATGTTCCTGATGCCGTCGGAAGGCGGGCCGCCCGAACTGTATGAAAAACTGGCGCAGGGCCAATCGCTGACGCGCCAGTATTTCGCCGCGCTGTTTGCCTCGCTCAGTCCGGAAACCCGCCTGCATGCCAGTCCCGACCCGGAACTGACCATCCACCTGATGCACGTGATCGGTGACGAGCTGGTGCGGCTGCGCCTGCGCGATCCGGAAAAGTACACGGTGGAGCGCCTGTTGCGGCAGTTTACCTGGATTGCGGGCGAGGCGCTGGGGCGGAAGGCGGCTCAGTCGCCCTGAACGGGCAGCGGCGGCCGCGCCATTTCGAAGCGGTCGCCGGTGCGGCAGTACCAGGCCGGGGCGCCCATGCGCGCCACCGGGTGGAAACCGGTCACGTTGAGGTCGGCGTCAACCAGGCCGTCGGCGGCATGGATCATCACGATTTCCCCGATCATCAGCGTGGCGCCGCCCAGCTCCAGGGTCTGGCTCAGGCGGCACTCCAGGCTGACCGCCGCTTCCGCCACGCGTGGCGCGGCAATCCGCCGCGAGTCCGCCGCATGCAGGCCGGCGGCTTCCAGTTCGCTGGCGTCGGCGGGAAACTCGCAGGACGACAGGTTCATCGCCTGCGCCAGTTCTTCCGTCACCAGATTGACCACGAACTCCCGGCTGTGCAGGATGTTGCGGGCGGTGTCCTTCAGGGCGCCGTTGTCGCGGTGGCTGATGCTGATCAGGACATGGAGCGGGTCGCCGCCCACCAGATTGAAAAAGCTGTACGGCGCGAGGTTGATCACGCCGTCCGCTCCGACGGTGGATACCCAGGCGATGGGGCGCGGCACCACCAGGCTGGCGACCAGCTTGTAATTGGCGTCGGCGGAGTGGTCGAGGGGATTGATCTGGGGCATGGCGCGCGGTCCGGTGGATGACGCCCGCACTATAGCGGATCGCGCTGGCGGCGTCAGGTGGACAATGCGGCGCGGATGATCTTGAATTTACTGCATTTCCACAACAATATCGCGGGTATTCCCGTGGCTTTTGACCGTGACAGCGGAGGGGTGGCATGGGCCTGCTTGATACCGGACGTGATTTGCGCCGTCTCAACGAACTGACCGCCGTGCTGCTGAAGTACGGTTTCGGCGACCTGATCAGCCGTTTCGGGCTGGCGGGTTTCCTGGAGCAGGCCGGGCGGCTGGTGCGCCTGCCGGTGGACCGCGAGGTGCTGGAGCGGGGTCCGGGCGAGCGCATGCGCCATGCCCTGGAGGAAATGGGCCCCACCTTCGTCAAGCTGGGGCAGATTCTGGCGACGCGGGTCGATCTCTTTCCGCCCGACTGGATCGCGGAATTCGAGCAACTGCAGGACCAGGCGCGGCCGATTCCCTGGGAGACGCTGCGTCCCCGCGTCGAAAAGAGCCTGGGCCGCCCGCTGGAAGAGATCTTTGCCTCCGTGGAGCCGGAGCCGATCGGCGTGGCGTCGATCGCCCAGGTGCACCGCGCCGTGCTGCGCGACGGTGGGGCGGTGGCGCTGAAGATCCGCAAGCCGGGCATTCGCGGCCGCATCGAGTCCGACCTGCGTCTGCTGGAGCAGGCGGCGCGGCTGGCCGCCGACCATTCCGCCGAATTGCGCCGTTACCATCCCGTGGACCTGGTGCGCGAATTCGACCAGTCCCTGCACCGCGAACTCGATTTCACCCACGAGGCGCGCAACGCCGACCGGATTCGCGACAACCTGCGCGCCTTTGACTGGCTGGTGATTCCCGCCGTCCATGCCCCTTATTCGTCCGACAGCCTCTGCGTCCAGGAATTCATCGACGGTATCCCGGCGCGGCAGGTGGAGAGGCTGGATGCGTCCGGGGCGGACCGGCGTCTGCTGGCGCGACGCGGCGCGCTGGCGGCGTGGAAGATGGTGCTGGAGGACGGCCTGTTCCACGCCGATCCGCACCCCGGCAATTTCCTGATCCTGCCCGGCAATCGCATCGCCATGCTCGATTTCGGCATGGTGGGCAAGCTCAGCCGGGGACGTCAGGAGGAAATCGCCCGCATGATGCGAGCCATCGTGCTGCGCGAACCCCGCGAATGCGCCGCCGTGCTGGCGGCTTGGGCGGACGGACGGCCCGTGGACCAGGATCATCTGGCCTCGGCCATTGATGACCTGATCGACCGCTATTATGGCATGGCGCTGGCCGAGGTCGATGCGACGGCCTTGATGCTGGATGTCACGGCGATGATGCGCGCCCATGACCTGATGACGCCCGGCGATATCGCCCTGCTGATCAAGGCGGTGATTACCCTGGATGGTTTTGGCCGGCTGATGGATCCCGGCTTTGACGTGATGGAGGAAGCCGCACCGCTGGTGCGGCGGATGGTGCGGCAGCGCTACAGTCCGTCGCGGCTGGCGCGCGGTCTGGGGTTGCGGGCGCTGGATCTGGTGGACCGGCTGTATGCGCCACCGGTGGAACGGGGAAAGCCCGGTCCGGCGGCCGGCGGCATCGATCCCCGGCAACTGGAGCGACTGGTTGACCGTCTGGAGCGTTCGCAGTACCGACTGGTGCAGACGTGGGTTACCGTCGCCGGTGTGTTGAGCGGCAGCCTGCTGTTGGCCGGGCGGGTGCCGCCGGTGTGGGGCGGCGTCTCGTTGTCCGGCCTGCTGGTGTTGCTGGGCGGCATGGCGTGGTCCGCCTGGCTGATGCTGGTGGCCCGGCGGCATTTGCGGGAGTGGGATTGAGCCGCGTCAGACGGTTTCCGCGGCCACGCTCGGCACATCACCGGCCAGCCCTGGCCGCCGGTTGTCCGACACGGACTTCTGCCGGGGCATCGACGTCCGTCCCACCATGACATCGGCGGTCTTTTTCAGCCGCGTCCACACCGATTCCTGAACATAGGGGACGCCGTATTTCGCGCACAGCGCCTTGACCTGCGGTTGCAGGCGCTGGTATTCGCTCAGCGGCAGGTCGGGCCACAGGTGGTGCTCGATCTGGTAGTTGAGCCAGCCATGCGCAAAGTCGTTGAGATCGCCGCCGGTGCGGAAGTTGGCCGAGCCGGTGATCTGGCGCAGGTAGAATTCCCCCTTGCTGTTGGCCTGTTCCTCGAACAGGATCAGGTCGTCGCCGGTATGGTTGGGCGCGATCACCACAAAGCTGTGGATATTGGTGATCAGTTCCGCCAGCAGGCTGTTGATCCAGACGCTGATCACCGCGATCGGCCCCAGCGGCACAAACAGCAGCGGGATGAAGACAAAGCGCAGCAGAATATAGGGGATGAAGCACTTCAGCCACAGGCGGCGGGCGTCGGCGTCGAGCGGGTTCCAGTACTTGAGCTGCGCCAGCGTGCCCGGCTGCCGCTTTTCGCCCGGCGCCAGCGTGCGCTTCTTGTCCATCACCTTCAGCGTGTTCGGGGCGTAGTAAAACGGCTTCCACGACACCGCGAACAGCCCGACCACCGCATAGCGCAGCGCCATCGGCAGCTTCGAATCGCGCAGCCACTCCAGGTTAAGTTCCACCTGGTCGGGATCGGCGGCTTCGCCCAGGTTGTAGTGGTGCAGGCGGTTGTGCTCATGGTCCCAGGCGGCCGGGTCCATCCAGTCGGCCCAATCCAGCCAGCGGCGAAAACCCTTGGCAAAGCCTTTCGAGGTGTAGCGGGCGGGAATGCCGGGGATCTTGTCATAACCGCGATGCAGTACCGGATGAGCGACGTTGGTCCAGCGGTTGACGTTGCCGAGGCTGATCAGCAGCGCCGACACCGGGTTGGGCAGCATCCAGGCCGTGCCGTACCCGGCGGCGGTGCACCACCGGCCCCAGCGCTCGATTTTCTTCAGGTGCCGGAAGTCCCGGTCGCCCAGGCGTTCGTTCGCGGCGCGGCGCAGCGCCATCAATTCCTGGGTAAACGCTTCGACGTCGGAGTCGCGGAGCCGGAAAGGGGTGGTCATGTCAGGAGTCTCGCATGCGGCCCGGCGACGGGCAGGGGCGGCTCACGGCCAGGGCGCCGGAGCGGTCCGGGGAAGGCGGTGAGATCGGGGCGCGCATTCTAGCCGATGCACCCTTGCCGTGGCAGGGGGATACCCGACAGTTTCGTGGGGAAATGACGGACGGCGGTCGGAATGCGATGAACTAGAATTCGCGGCCGATGCTCAGGTACAGGCTGCGGCCGTCCTGAGGCAGCACCGAGTTGTAATAACCGACCGAACGTTGCGTGGTGTCGTCGCCGGCGTTGGCGTAGGCGATGCCGGGATGTTCATAGCCGGTGTCGAACACGTTGTTGACCGAGGCGGCGAGGGTCCAGCCGCCCAGCCAGCGCCAGCTGCCCGCTGTCGGCAGGTCCAGCTTCTGCTCCAGCTGCCAGCTGCGGCTATTCCATTGCGACCACGACACATACGAAAACGGCCTCCCGGCCGGGATTCCAGTCCGGCTCGGCTTCCGCCCATTCGCCCCATTCGCGGCTATGGCGCCAGACCGCCCGGGTCGTCAGTTGCCCGGCCGCGCCAACCGGGTCGCGGTGTTCCAGATAGACGTGGGCGCGCTCGCGGCTCCACGGCACGTTGACTTGGGCGCGATCGGTCGCGTATTCCTGACCGTAGCCTTCGGTGGCTCGCCACCAGAGCACTCCGGCCTGCCAGTCGCCGCGCTGGAGGTTGAGCGCCAGGCTGCCGTCGCGGGCGGGATCGTGGTACTCGCCCAGGGCGTGGCCGTCCTGACGGCGGGCCAGCACCGGTCCCCAGGCCCGGGCGTCCCGCAACCAGTCGCCGGAGACAAAACCGCGCCGCCCCTTCAGATCCTCGATGCCGGGATCCTCGCTGCCAAACAGGCGCAGGCCGCCCGCCAGCTTCCAGCCCGCCATCGCCTGCTGCCAGACACCCTCGATGCTGCGGGTATGATAACTGCCCGTCCTAGCCCGCCAGCGGCCCTCCGCCGTCGGCCCCGCCGTCATCGCCGAGCGGGTGATCAGGTTGATGACCCCGGCGAAGGCGTTGGCGCCATGCACGGCGCTCGCCGGACCATACAGCACCTCGATGCGTTCCAGCATCAGCAACGGGTATTGGCGCGAAAAATCGGGGGCCTGGCTCCACAGCTCGTTGACGACGATTCCGTCCACCATCAGCAGCGTGCGCTGGCCAAAGGGACTGCGGTAACCGCGTTGCCAGGCGGTGGCGTAATTGGTGCCGCCCGCCACCGCGACATCGAAGCCGGGCAAATCGTTCAGCACCTCCACCAGATTGTCATAACCGCGTTGGCGGATGTCCTCGGCCGTGATCACCATCATCGACGCCGGCGCTTCCCGCAGCGACTCGGGAACCCCCGAGGCCGAGGACACCGTGATGTCCATCAGCTGGTCCAGTTCCAGATCCAGCAGGCGGTCAATCCCGTCAGCTCCGGCCCGGCCGATCGCGGTGTAGAACAGCAGCGCCAGCAGCGCCGCGCGCAGGGGGTTCCGTGGTGGCATGGTGTACCTGATGCAAGGACAGCAAAGTCTTGCTATCAGGGTAGACGCGTTTTGCACTTTCCGACGAACGAAATCTCCACAATTCGCCGGGAGGGGGCGGAGGCCTCAGGCCGCGCGCGCCGCCGACCGCGTTTCCGACCGGTTGAACGCGCTCACCAACGCCCGCACCGACGCCGTGATGATATTGCCGTCGACCCCCACCCCGTAGACCGCACCGCTCCCGCCCGGCCGAACGATCTCCAGGAAGGCGCAGGCCCGCGCATCGCCGCCCTCGGCGCTGGCGCCCATTGATCGTTCTTCATAACTGCGTACCTGAACGCTGATGCCCGCCGCCTGCAAGGCATGCGCCGCCGCGTCGATCGGGCCGTTGCCGTGGCCGGTCAGCACCCGCGTCACGCCGTCGAGATCCACCACCAGCCGGATGCCCTGACCGCTGTCATGCTCGAAGAGATGATGCTCGCGGTACACCACCGGCCCCGCCGGTTGCAGGTACGTCCGGCGGAACAAGTCCCAGATCTGCGCCGCGCTGACCTCGCCGCCGTGGGCATCGGTATGCGCCTGCACCACGGCGGAAAATTCCACCTGCACCCGGCGCGGCATCACCACGCCATAGCCGGTTTCCAGCAACCAGGCCACGCCGCCCTTGCCCGACTGGCTGTTGACGCGGATCACCGACTCGTAGCTGCGGCCAAGGTCGGCCGGATCGACCGGCAGGTAAGGCACATTCCAGACCCCGTCCGCCGCCTGCGCCGCGAAACCCTTCTTGATGGCATCCTGGTGCGAGCCGGAAAAGGCCGTGAACACCAGATCGCCCGCATAGGGATGACGCGGATGCACCGGCAACTGCGTGCAGTGCTCCACCGTGCGGATGACGCTGTCCATGTCCGAAAAATCCAGGTTCGGCGACACGCCCTGCGTGTAGAGGTTCATCGCCAGGGTCACCAGATCGACATTGCCGGTGCGCTCGCCATGCCCGAACAGGCAGCCCTCCACCCGGTCGGCCCCCGCCATGATCCCGAACTCCGCCGCCGCCACCGCCGTGCCGCGATCGTTGTGCGGATGCAGGCTCAACACCACGCTGTCACGGCGGGCCAGGTGGCGGTGCATCCACTCGATCTGGTCGGCATAGACATTCGGCGACGCCACCTCCACCGTCGCCGGCAGGTTGAGGATCACCTTGTTTTCCGGCGTCGCCCCCCAGGCCGCCGTCACCGCATCGCAGACCTCCTTGGCGAAATCCAGCTCCGTCGCCGTAAAGGTTTCCGGACTGTATTCCAGCTGCCACTGCGCCTCCGGCTGCGCGTCCGTCAACTGCCGGATCAACGTCACCGCCTCCACCGCCATCCGCACCACTTCCGGCTTGCTCATATTGAACACCACCTCGCGGAACGTCGGCGACGTCGCGTTATAGACATGGACCACTGCGCGCCGAGCGCCGCGCAAGGACTCCACCGTGCGGCGGATCAAATGCTCCCGCGCCTGCGTCAGCACAATGATCGTCACATCCTCGGGAATATGACCGTCCTCGATCAACGACCGCACAAAATCGAAATCCGTCTGCGACGCCGACGGAAACGCCACCTCGATCTCCTTGAACCCGATCTCACAGAGCATCCTGAACATCCGCAACTTCCGCTCTGCATTCATCGGCTCGAACAACGACTGATTGCCATCCCGCAGATCGGTGCTCATCCAGACGGGCGCCCGATCAATGACCTTGTTCGGCCAGGTACGGTCAGGGAGGTTTACCGGCGTAAAAGGGCGGTATTTGGCGGCAGGATTCGACAACATGGCGGAGCTCCGGGAAATGTGTTTCACTGGAGCCAGAATACGGCGTAAAAGAGGGCAGGGGATTGCGAAATGAAGGGGTAATGGCAACAATAAAGGCAGGAAATTGCCAAAAAATAACAAAACCAGCAATATATAGAGTGGTGGCGGTCCGCAGCCAACTGTCTGAGCCAACATGCCAGGGAGCGAAGGGATGGAAGCGGAGGGGTGGGGCGGAGGGATCCCGGCGAGCGAGTTTTGGCGAAGGACGCGGTTTTGCTTCCTTTTGCCAAGACAAAAGGAAGGCCCGCGGCAGGCGGGATGCCCCATGCCAGTGGAAAACCCCCTTGGTCCCCCTTTCCAAGGGGGAAAGAAAACCGCCGTGTTCTGCCCAGAACCCCCCACCCCTTCGGGGAGCCCCCCTGTTCCACAGGAGGGCGTAACAGCAGGAGCCCACACATGCAACTCGACCGCTACGACCGCCTCATCCTCCAATCCCTCCAGGAAGACGGCCACCTCAGCAACCAGGACCTCGCCGACCGCATCGGCCTCACCCCGTCCCCCTGCCTGCGCCGCGTCAAGGCGCTGGAAGAAGCGGGCCTGATCACCGGCTACCGCGCCCTGGTCGACGCCCGCAAGCTCGGCCTCAGCCTCATGGCCCTGATCCACATCTCCATGGACCAGCACACCCCCGAACGCTTCGACCACTTCGAAGCCGCCATCGCCGACATCCCGGAAGTGCTGGAATGCTTGCTGATCACCGGCCAGTCCGCCGACTACCAGCTGAAGGTGGTAGTGAAGGACATGGACGCCTACCAGGAGCTGCTGCTGAACCGCATCACCCGCATCCCCGGCGTCACCGGCGTCCATTCCAGCTTCGTGCTGCGCCGCGTCGTTGACCGCACGGCGCTGCCGGTGGGCTGAACGCTACACGCTCAGGTACTCGGCAATGATCTCCTCGCTCAGGTCGGCAATCGGCCCCTCGGCCACCAGCCGCCCCTTGTCCATCAGGTAGAAATCACTGGCCACCTGCCGCGCGAAGGGCAGCTTCTGTTCCACCAGCAGCACCGTCAGGCCGTGCTCGCGGTTCAGGCGCTTGATCACCTCGCCGATCTCGCGGACGATGTTGGGCTGGATGCCCTCGGTGGGCTCGTCGAGGATCAGCAGTTTGGGGTCAAGGATCAGCGCGCGGGCGATGGCCAGCTGCTGCTGCTGGCCGCCGGACAGGTCGCCGCCGCGCCGGTGGCGCATTTCCTTCAGCACCGGGAACATCTGGTAGATGTGCGCGGGAATGCCCTTGGCCTTGTCCGGCCGCGCGCCCAGTGAAATCTGCAGGTTTTCCTCCACCGACAGCAGCGAGAAGATTTCCCGGCCCTGCGGCACATAGCCGATGCCGGAGCGCGCCCGGTTCTCGGTGGCCAGCTTGTGGATGGGCTGGCCGTTGAACTGGATCTCGCCGGTCTTGACCGGCAGCAGGCCCAGCAGGCATTTCAGCAGCGTGGTCTTGCCGACGCCGTTGCGCCCCATCAGGCAGGCGCACGAGCCCTCGCGGATGTTGATGCTCAGATCCCAGAGAATATGGCTCTGGCCGTAGAACTGGTTGAGATGACGTACCGACAGCATGGTGTTTCTCCCTCTTATTCGCCCAAATAGACTTCAATGACCTTCGGGTCTTGTTGGATCTGGTCCATCGTGCCTTCCGCCAGCACCGAACCCTGGTGCAGCACCGTCACCTTGCGCGCGATCGAGCGCACGAAGGCCATGTCGTGTTCCACGACAATCACCGAATGTTTGCCTGCCAGCGACACCAGCAGTTCGGCGGTGCGTTCGGTTTCCTCGCCGGTCATGCCCGCCACCGGCTCGTCCACCAGCAGCACGCGCGGGTCCTGCATCAGCAGCATGCCGATTTCCAGCCACTGCTTCTGCCCGTGCGACAGGCTGCCCGCCAGCCGCTCGCGGTGGCCGGTCAGGCGGATCAGTTCCAGGATTTCGGCAATGCGGTCGCGCTGCGCGCCGCTGATTTTGAAGAACAGGTTCTTCCAGGCACGCTTGTCGCTGGCCATCGCCAGTTCCAGGTTGTCGTAGACGCTGAGCTGCTCAAAGACGGTGGGCTTCTGGAACTTGCGGCCGATGCCGCCCTGGGCGATCTGGTGCTCGTCCAGTTCCAGCAGGTTGATCAGCTGGCCGAACCAGACCTCGCCGCTGTCGGGGCGGGTCTTGCCGGTGATCACATCCATCATGGTGGTCTTGCCCGCGCCGTTGGGGCCGATGATGCAGCGCAACTCGCCCTCGTCGATGTACAGGTTGAGTTTGTTCAGCGCCTTGAAACCGTCAAAGCTGACGCTGACATCCTCCAGATAGAGCACCGGGCCCTTGCCGGTATCCAGCGGCAACTCGCCGCCCTGCGTCATCAGGCGGGTGGGGCGGCGCGTCTTCAGCGCCGGGAATTTCTCGAGCACCTTCATGCCTTTTCCTCCGGAGTGGCGACAGGGGCGGGGGCGGCCGGCACGGCGGGCGCCTTGCGGAAGCGTTGCGGGCGGAGCATGCCGACCAGGCCCTTGGGCAGGAACAGCGTCACCAGCACGAACAGCGCCCCCAGCGCGAACAGCCAGGCATCGGGATAGGCGGAGGTGAACCAGCTCTTGGTGTAGTTGACGCTGAGCGCGCCCAGCACCGCGCCGTAGAGCGTGCCGCGTCCGCCCACCGCCACCCACACCACCTGCTCGATGGAATTCAGCGGTGCGAACTCGCCGGGATTGATGATGCCCACCTGCGGCACGTACAGCGCCCCGGCCACGCCCGCCAGCATGGCGGCGAAGACATAGACCCAGACCTTGTAGCGTTCCACCTGATAACCGCAGAAGCGGGCGCGGCTTTCGGCATCGCGGATGGCCACCACCACCCGGCCCAGCCGCGAGGTGACGATGAAGCGGCAGGCCAGGTAGCCCAGCCCCAGCGCGAGGGCGGAGGCGAGGAACAGCCCGACGCGGGTGCTGTCCTGACTCAGCGAAAAGCCCAGCAGGTCCTTGAAGTCGGTGAGGCCGTTGTTGCCGCCGAAGCCCATTTCATTGCGGAAGAAGGCCAGCATCAGCGCGTAGGTCAGCGCCTGGGTGATGATGGACAGGTAGACGCCGGTGACGCGCGAGCGGAAGGCCAGCCAGCCGAAGACGAAGGCCAGCAGGCCCGGCACCGCCAGCACCATCAGCATGGCGAACCAGAACATGTCAAAGCCATGCCAGTACCAGGGCAGCGTCTCCCAGTTCAGGAACACCATGAAATCCGGCAGGTCGGCATTGCCGTAGACCCCGCGCGTGCCGATCTGCCGCATCAGGTACATGCCCATGCAGTAGCCGCCCAGCGCGAAGAAGGCGCCGTGGCCCAGCGACAGGATGCCGCAGTAGCCCCAGATCAGGTCCAGCGACAGCGCCAGCAGCGCGAAGCAGAGGAATTTCCCCAGTTGCGTCACGGTGAAGGTGGAAAGGTGGAACACCGAGTCGGCGGGCACCCACAGGTTCAGCACCGGCACCAGCACGGTGGTCAGGGCCAGCAGGCCCAGCAGCCAGCGGCTGCCGCGGTCGGCAAGAATGAGGCGTTGGGTCAGCATGATCAGGCCTCCGCCGCCCGGCCTTTCTGCGGGAACAATCCGCGCGGCCGTTTCTGGATGAACAGGATGATGAAGCCGAGGATGAGGATTTTCGCCAGCACCGCGCCCGCGAACGGCTCCAGGAATTTGTTGGCCACGCCCAGGCTGAGCGCCGCCACCAGGGTGCCCCAGAGATTGCCGACGCCGCCGAACACCACCACCATGAACGAGTCGATGATGTAGGCCTGACCGAGATTCGGCCCGACGTTGGTCAGCTGCGACAGCGCCACGCCCGCCACCCCGGCAATGCCGGAACCGAGACCGAAGGTGAGGGCGTCCACCCGGTCGGCGCGCACCCCGACCGCCCGCGCCATGGCGCGGTTCTGGGCCACGGCGCGCAGCTTCAGGCCCAGCGTGGTGCGCTTGATCGCCACCAGCAGGATGAAGAACACCAGCAGCGCGAAGGCGAAGATGAACAGCCGGTTATAGGTAATGGCCAGCGCCGGGTTGATCACCAGCGACCCGCTCATCCACTCCGGCGAGGCCACCTGCCGGTTGAGCGGCGAGAACACCGAACGCACCGCCTGTTGCAAAATCAGGCTGATGCCGAAGGTGGCCAGCAGCGTTTCCAGCGGCCTGCCGTACAGATGGCGGATGATGCCGCGCTCGATGGCGATGCCGACCAGCCCCGAGACCAGGAAGGCGGCGGGAATGGACAGCAGCAGCCCCGCGCCGATGTGGTTCGGCATCAGTTGCTGGATGACGTAGGTGGTGTACGCGCCCAGCATCATCAGCTCGCCGTGCGCCATGTTGATCACGCCCATCACCCCGAAGGTGATCGCCAGGCCGATGGCCGACAGCAGCAGCACCGAGCCCAGGCTGAGGCCGAAGAAGACGTTCTCGGCGGCGCGGTTCAGCGACAGCTTCTGGTCAATGCTGACCAGCGCCGCCTTGGCGGTGTTCTTCACCCCCGCGTCGGCATCGTTCTCCGCCAGGTTTTCCAGCTTGGCCCGTACCTCCGGGTACAGCGAACCTTCCAGCGCCTTGATCGCCGCCCGACGCTCCGCCGGTGATTCGCTGGCCAGCGCCGATGCGGCGGCGACACTGGTCAGCAGGTCCTTCACCGTGCTGTCCTGTTCCTTCCCCAGTTGCTGCTGCACCAGCGCCAGTTGCTCCGGACTGATCTCGTCGGCGGCGATCAGGCGCTGGGCGGCGGCCAGCCGGTCGGCCTTGTCCGGCGAGGCCAGTTGCAACCCGGCGATCAGGTCGCGCAGGTCGCCGCGCAGGGCGTTGTTGACGGTGATGGCGTCCAGGCTGAGCGCCGAGGACGCGCCCAGCCCCTGACCGCTGAGGGCATCGCTGGCATCGGGATCATCGCCCTCGGCCGCGACGATGACGATCTTGCGCGGTTCGTCCATCGTCACATGCAGTTGGCCTTCCACCAGCGCTTCCAGCACCGGCAGCAGGCGCGGATGGCCGGTGGCGGGCAGGCGGCGGATGATCTCGGCGCGCACATCGAAATCGGCGTCCGGCAATGCCAGCAGCAGGCCGTCGAAGGAGGTGGGCAGCGGCGCGGCGGCGACCTCGGCGATGACGATTTCACTGCCGGACAGGCTGTCGGCGGTGGCGGGCGGGTCCTCCGCCCACGCGGGGGCGGTCAGCTGCAACAACGCCAGCCAGGCCAGGGGGCGTAGCAGCGGCGTCCGGCCGGAGGCAGCGGGATAGAGTGAGGGCATGAGCATTCCTGCGGGGTTCTTAACTTGTATCCAAGTTTGCAGGGCAGGAATCGTGCCAGATGGGTCCGAAAAAAAATGACGGGATAAATCAGGCCGTTATCAACAAAAATTGAATGGCTTGCGCCGGAAAATACCCCAGTCGCCGGGCCCGCTGCCAGCGTGGAAGGCATCCGGCCGAGTCAAGCCCTGTTGTGGTGCAGAGAATTTGCTGTATTTTTGAGCTTGATTCCGGACATGGCGCGCGCGAAACTCCTTGGCCTTGCGCGGGGTGATGCGCGGGAACAAGGGTCAATGTTGAGGGCAGCAACGGATGGTCAGTGTCAATGAATCGATGATCGGTCAGATCCGCGCCCTGCTGGCGCAACGGCCGTTGTGGATGCCGGTGCCGGGCGAATTGCGCAGCGCCTTTCGGGCCTGGCGCTGGCGCGACCTGCCGCGTTATATCCGTGTGTCCTCGCTGCCGCTGCTGGCGCTGGTCTATGCCCTGGCGGTTTCGGGATCGGTGGAATTGAACGGACGGTTATCGCCGCGTGACGAAGCACTGTGGACCGGGGGAGTGCTCTATGTCTGCGGATTGCTGACCGTGGCGCTGGCGCTGGCGCAGTGGGGCCCGGCGCAGCGGCATTATCCCTGGCTGGCGATGCCCTTTTCCGTGATCATCCTCGCCAAGTTCGTTGCCATGCCGCAATTGATGACCCATCCGGCGGCGATCATGTCCGAAAGCCTGTTCTGCATGATCACCATCACCATCGTGGTGCTGGGACTTCGGCTAACGCTACTGCAAGGCGCCCTGGTCAGCCTGATGGCGCTAATCGCCGGCGGCGTCATCATTCGGCTGCTGGGTCCGGAGGGCATGGGCAACTGGCACACCTTCGTCTATTACTTTGGCTCCATGACCGGCTTTTGCCTCTTTATCGCCTGGATCATGGAAGAGGAGGAAAAAGTCAGTTTTTTGCAGTCGGTGGTTATCGACC
>CAZPZK010000002.1:0-30225 GCA_964591095.1 uncultured Moraxellaceae bacterium
GCCATCACCAGCGGCATGTCCAGCATGGCGGCCGGAAACACCAGTTTGTTGCCGGACTGGCCGAAACGCACCGGCGGCAAGCGGTCCTTCATGGCGGCAAAGTACGTCGGCTCGGGAAAATCAAAATGGATCTCGCCGGCGTCAAGCGGGTTGCCGCTGATGAAGCTGCCGGCGCGCGCCAGACTCAGCAACAGCGATTCGAAGACGAACTGCCGTAACGGCCCCACCGGATGGTTGCTGAAGGCTTCGACCACGGCCTGGCCGTTTTCCTCGTAGAGACGGAAGGTCATCAGCACCGTGCGCAGACGCACGTATTTGGCCGCCAGTTCGATGGCCTCGCGCAGGGTCTGGCAGCTCATGACGCCATAACCCAGAAACCCGTGCGAGGTGACTGGCGTGCGCATCCCCAGCGCATAGCCGAGGGTTGGATCCTTGGTCAGGTAGAAGGCGTTCATCACCAGATGCAGGAATTGCGCCGGGGTCAGCCGGTTTTCCGGGTTTTCGAAGACAGCGGGCAGGATGCCGGTACCGTCCAGCAGCGTTTCACGGGGGATGCCCCGTTCCACCACTACTTCCAGCAGCAGGCGCGGATAGGCGATGGGCACAGCGGGGCGGTTCGGATCAAAATCGGATTTCATGGGACGATCGTACAGCAAGATTGGCTGAAAATTAGCATCATTGGCCTGAATTGACCAGAACTATTCCATAATAGTTGTCCGATATCCTTGATGTCCGGCGAAACTTCCCTGGATGCCTTGGCCGTACCGGGTGCGTGGCCAGGGGGAACGGCAGCTCCGCGCCCAAGCCCGACGCCGCTGAGGTCGCCATTTGACTTGCATCCTGTCCCCGCCTAGAGTGAATCGTGGCAAGCCATCTTCAAGGCGGAGGCACTGTTATGTACGGACTGGTCAACAACCTGTTGTCGGGCACCATTCGCCGCCACTATGGCGAGGATTGCTGGCAGGTCATTGCCGCCCGCCTGCCTTTTGATGTCACGTATTTTGTCAGCATGCAGCCCTATCCCGATGAATGGTCCTATGCCATGGTCGGAGCGGCCTGTGAAGAGACCGGGGATACGCCAGAGGCGTTGCTGCGCCTGGTCGGCCATCGCTGGGTGGCTGAAAATTCCGCCGGGGAATACAAGCGCCTGTTTGATCTGAACGGGCCGGATATCTTTACCTTCCTGTCCAATCTCAACAGCATGCATGCCGCGCTGGGCAACCAGATGCCCGGCCTCAAGCCGCCGTCATTTCTGGTGAGCCGCGAGACCGGATCGGTGTTGCGGGTGCGTTATTTTTCCACGCGCAGCGGTCTGGCGCCCTTGGTCGTCGGCCTGCTGGAAGGCTTATGTGACTATTTCGGCGAGGCCGCGCAAGTCAGCCAGATCCGGATACGGGAAAACGAGCAGGATTATGATGAATTCCGGATCGAACGGCACAACGGTTGACGGCATCTGTCTGGATCCCGACCTGTTTGCAAGAACTCATCCCTTTTACATGCGCCTGGGCGCGGATTTGTGCCTGCGCGATACCGGGGTGGCCATCCGGGCGCTATGCCCGCAGTGGCGGCGCGGTGAGCCGCTGGCGACAGCCTTCGCGCTGGTCAGTCCGCCCCTGCCGTTGAACCAGGACACGCTGGAACTGACGCTGGAACAGGCGGTGGTGCTTCAGGCCGGAAACAGCAGCGCGTTTCGCTTGGGGGGGGCGTTTTACCGCGTGGATGCCGGTCATTATCTGTTTATGGGTTACCCCCAGTATAGTGATGTCGATGAGCTGGTGAATTCCGGCCTGTACCTGTCGTTGTTTCCGCGTTGCGATCCCATGCATTTCTATATTGCCGCGCTGACGATCAAGAACAATGCCCAGCGCGACTTGGAACGTTTGGCGCACAGCCTGGAAGCCCGGGTGGAAGAGCGGACGCGCGCGCTACAGCTGGCCAACCGCGAGCTGGACCAGGCGCGCCAGTTGGCGGAGTCGGCCAGCCTCGCCAAGTCCGAATTCCTGGCAACCGTGAGCCATGAAATCCGGACGCCGATGAACGGCGTGCTGGGCATGACGGAACTGTTGATGGATACCGTGCTCGACCCGGTGCAGCACCGCATGGCGAAAACCGTTTATACCTCGGCGGAGTCCTTGCTGCGCATCATCAACGACATCCTCGACTTTTCGAAGATGGAGGCCGGCAAGCTGGAATTGTCCACCGAGGATTTCAACCTGTCGTCGGTGCTGCATGAGGTCGCCGATCTCTATGCCTCGCGCGCGTCGGTCAAGGGTCTGTTGCTGGAAACCTGTCTGGCGGATGAAGTCCCGCTCAGCCTGCATGGCGATGCCCTGCGCCTGAAACAGGTGCTGGGTAACCTGGTCAGCAACGCCATCAAATTCACGGAAGCGGGGGAGGTGCGGGTCGACATCGGCCTGGCGCCGGCGGCGGAGTCATCCGTCGTCGAGGGTCAGGTGTGCCTGCTATGCCGGATCTCGGACACCGGCATCGGGCTGGATGCCCCGACCCGCGCCCGCCTGTTCCAGCCGTTCAGCCAGGCGGACGGATCGATGGCCCGCCGTTTTGGCGGCACCGGGTTGGGATTGGCTATCTGCCGGCAATTGCTGGAGATGATGGGCGGCAGCATTCGCGCCGAGCATACGGCGGGTCGTGGTTCGGTCTTCAGCTTCCGGCTGGATCTGCCGCGGGCATCTTCGCCGGTACCGCTGGAGGCCCCGCTGCTGCATCGCAGGTTTCCGGTCATGAATCTGGAAGGCCATGTATTGCTTGCCGAGGACAATCAGGTCAATGCCGAACTGGCGACGGCCATGCTGTTGCGGATGGGTTTGACGGTGACACGCACGGTCAATGGCCGTGAGGCCTTCGAGCAATTCTGCCTGCGCGAGTATGATCTGGTGCTGATGGATTGCCAGATGCCGGAAATGGACGGCTTTGAAGCGGTGCGCCGCATCCGCGAATGGGAGTTGGCGCGGCAAGGGGAGCCGGGCAATCCCGGGCGGCGGACGCCGGTGGTGGCGGTCACCGCCAACGCCATGTCGGGAGACCGTGAAAACTGCCTGGCGGCGGGGATGGATGGTTATTTGTCCAAGCCGTTTCGTCGGGATGAACTCTACCGGACCCTGCGACGATGGCTGGGACACGTTGGCGAAACAGCGGGGAACTGGGGTTAAGCTGCAATCCAAAATATGATAGGAGCCTTGATCATGAACAGTCTGGCTCAACATTGGCAAGCGACCTGGAATGAATTGGGCACCTCCGCGCCGCGCGGTTGGCTGGACCAGGTCTTGCAAGCCTGGGACGAACCGCACCGTCATTACCATAACCGTCAGCATCTGGAGGACTGCCTGAGCGCGTTCCATCCGGTGCGCGGCCGCTGCCGTCATGCCGGGGAGGTCGCCCTGGCCCTGTGGTTTCACGATATTGTCTACGACACCCATTCTTCCACCAACGAGGCGGACAGTGCCGACGAGGCCGAGCGCGCCTTGTTCGAAGCCGGGTTGAGCGGACCGGTGGTGGGGCGGGTGCGGGCGCTGATCCTGGCCACTGCCCATGTCGGCGGGCCGGCCACCACCGATGAGTCCATCCTGCGTGATGTCGACGTGCTGGTGCTGGGCGCCAGCCCGGAGCGCTATGCGCGCTATGAGCAAGGCATTCGCCAGGAATACGACTGGGTGCCGGAGGCGGTTTTCCGGCAAGGGCGCAGCAAGGTGCTGAACAGTTTTTTGCAACAGCCGCGCATCTTCCAGTTGCCGGAATTCCATGATCGCTTTGAAGCCGCCGCTCGCCGCAACCTGTCCCGCGAGTTGCGGAGTCTGACCAAGGGGCAGGGCTGGTTGTCGATGCTGATGGGCTAGCCGTCTCCGTAGCAGGATGTTCCACGTGGAACATCCGTTGGCGCAACAGCCCGTTCCAACCCCGGCTTGAGGACCGCCGAATTTTGCCGGCGGGGAACAGCGGTCTGTCCGCCACGCCGGATTGACGCTGGCGGGGGTGGATGGTAGCGTGCCTCCGATCCTGGACCGGAGATTTCCACATGCGCCTTCAGACCCCGTGGCGGTTGCCTTTCCTGCTGATGCTGTGCCTCTCCCACCCGGCCATTGCCGCCGGGGACCGGGGGGCCGAGGGCGATGCGCCGCTCCGAAAAGTCCTGCCGGTTTTCAGCCAGTTGATTGCGCTGTCGGTGCCGGGTCAGTTTCGTCCGGCACTGGAAAACACCACCGACACCCGGTATTTGTCCGAGTGGGTCCCCGTCGGCCAGAGCCGGGAGACGTGGTCGGAAATGCTGACCGTGTCCGGAACGCGCGGCATGGCTAACCAGCCCAATATCACCACGGCGGCCGTGGGCCAGTATTTTGCCCGCGGGTTTCAGAAGGACTGTCCGTCGTCGTTCAGCGGCGGATCGCTGGGCCGCATCAATTTGCCGGGCGCCGAGGCTTTTGGCGCGTTGATGAGTTGCGGCACGGCCCTGCCGAACGGCGCGCCGTACAGCGAAACGGCGCTGGTGATTGTCATCAAGGGCAGCCATGACATCTATACCATCCAGTGGGCGGAGCGGGGTGCGGCCTCCCGGCTGCCGCTGGTGCTGGACCAGGAAAAATGGGTGAAGCGGCTGAAGGCCTTGGCGCCCATTCGGCTCTGCGACCGCGTGGACAACGAATCCGCTCCCTATCCCAGTTGCCTGAATGCGTCCTGAGCGCGGAAGCGAGCGACAGCTCATGTCGCTCTAGCCCTCGCCGATGCGGGTTTCGCCGCTATAATTTTGAACAGTCCGCCCGAGGCATGCCCTAGGGATTCACTTCCAACCGCCACCTCCGCTGACCCGATATGGAAACCCAGTCCCCGGACCTCCGGCCCGGCCGCCGCATTGCCCATCTCGACATGGACGCCTTTTTTGCCTCCGTGGAACTGTTGCGCTATCCACAATTGCAGGGACAGGCGGTGGTGATCGGCGGTTCGCGGCGTGGGCCGGACCATGAACTGCTCCGGGCCGCGCGTGAACGCGGCCATGCCGCGCTGGCGCTGGATGAATTCCCCCGCCTGCGCGATTACGCCGGGCGGGGAGTCATTACCACCGCCACCTATGCCGCGCGCCAGTTCGGGGTCGGCTCGGCGATGGGCCTGATGAAAGCGGCGAAACTGTGTCCCGACGCGATCATGTTGCCGGTGGATTTCGACGAATATCGCCGGTTTTCGCGGCTTTTCAAGGCAGAAATCCACAAGATGGCTCCCATCATGGAGGATCGCGGCATTGACGAGGTCTACATCGATCTGACGGATTTGCCGGGCGTGCGGGCCGATGGCGGCCGCGCCGTGGCGCTGGCGATCCAGTCCGCCATCTTCGAAGCCACCGGCCTGACCTGTTCGGTGGGGATTGCTCCCAATAAGCTGCTGGCGAAAATGGCCAGTGAATTCCGCAAGCCCAACGGAGTTTCCCTGGTGTTTGCCGAAGACCTGCAAACGATGATCTGGCCCCTGCCTTGCCGCAAGATCAACGGTATCGGCCCCAAGACCGACCAGCGCTTGCGGGCGCTGGGCATCGATACCATTGCCGATCTGGCGGCTTGCGACGAAGCATGGCTGATGCGGCAGTTCGGCCGCAGCTACGGCGCGTGGTTGCATGCCGCCGCCCACGGCCGGGATGACCGGCCGCTGGTGACCGCCAGCGAGCCGGTGTCGATGAGCCGGGAAACAACGTTCAGCCACGATCTGCATGCCGTGCAGGATCGCGCCGAACTGGGCGCCATATTTACCCGCTTGTGCGAGCAGGTGGCGGCGGATCTGCAAGGCAAGGGCTATGTCGGGCGCACTATCGGCATCAAGCTGCGCTATGACGATTTTCGCGCCGTGACCCGCGATCATACCGGGGAGGAATACACGGCGGATGCACGGGTGATCCGCCGGCTGGCGGGGGAATGCCTGAAACGGGTGCCGTTGGATCGTCGCCTGCGCCTGCTCGGCGTGCGCGTGGGGACCCTGGTCAGGGTGTCGCGGGCGGGACGGCAAGACGATGGCCCGGTCGTGGCGCCGGGCGTGACCCTGCCGTTGTTCTGAGCAGGTCGGCCAGTACCGCAGCCGGGGTGCGGCGGGACTGGCAAATGCCGTTTTCAGCGGAGAATGGTGAAATCAGGCCAAAATGCGGGGACATGCGTATGAATCGGTCGATATTTTCCGAAAAGGTTTGACGCGGAGCGGAAATGAGCGTAATTCTATGTCCCTGCAATATCTTCAAGTTTGTGTAGCCTTCGTTTGTTGCTTGTCACTTTACAGTACTTCGTCATTCAGCTCGCCTCCTTTGATTTTCATTGCTTCCCTGAGCATGGCTCATCATTTTTAAAAGGTAAGATTCAGATGGCTACCGGTACCGTTAAGTGGTTCAACGAAGAGAAGGGTTTTGGTTTCATTACGCCGGATGACGGCGGCAAGGACCTCTTCGCGCATTTCTCCGAAATCGTGGGCAGCGGCTTCAAGTCCCTGTCGGAAGGCCAGAAAGTGTCCTTCAACGCGACCCAAGGCCAGAAAGGCCCGCAAGCTTCGCAGATTCAGGTGATCTGAGTCCGGCGACAGCCTGCAGAAGAAACCCCGCCCCGGCGGGGTTTTTTTATGGGCGTTCGTCCAGCTTCGGCCAGACCAGCCCTTTCAGCCGTACCACGCCGCGCGCTATCCCGAGGACCGCCTTCGGCAGCCGCCGGGTGTGCGTTTCAATCAGGCGCGAATCGTCGAGCGCGGCCGTGCGGTGTTTCATGACCTCCTGATAGGGGGCGGAGCCGACCATGCGGATGAAGGCGGCGCGGCTGGGGTAATACACCAGCGCCGCCTCGTCCCAGGATTCACTGTCGGGTGCGATGAAGGTGGCGCGGACATGGCCCTGCCACAGCAGTTGCCCGCCGGTTTCCCACAACAGCGGCAATACGCCCCGGACATAGCGCTGATAGGCCTCGCGGCCGGAAATAGCGGGTCCGCCGCCGTCGCCGTAGTCGGTGCGCTCACGGAAACGCAGCAGATTGACCATGATGATGGGCCGACGGTCGACGGCGGCCTGCATGAACCGCTGCTGGGCGGCATCATCGGGGTTGACGGTTTTCATGTCGGTTGTCCTGTGCCTGGGCCGGTGGAAGGCATCATATAGCATGAAACAGGACGTCTTGGGCGTGTCGGCATCCGCCTTGCCGTGGATCCTTCCGCCGACCGGATAATCGTGCGATAACATCGCACACTGTCCTGATCGCGAGAAAGTCATGTCCCCGCTTGACGATATGGCCTTGTTTGCCGCCGTGGTGAGCGCCGGCAGCTTTACCGCGGCGGCGCGGCAACTGGCGATGCCGCTTTCCACCCTCAGCCGCCGTATCAGCCTGCTGGAGCAGTCGCTGGATACCCGCCTGCTGGAACGCACCACCCGCACCCAGAAACTGACCGAGGCGGGACAGGTCTATTTCCAGCATTGCCGGCAGTTGGTGGCGCAGGCGGAGGAGGCCGGGCGCGCCTTGCAACGCCTGAAGCAGGAGCCTTCCGGTCATTTAAGGATGGCAATGCCGTTCTCGGTGGACGACAGCTGGGCAACGACGGTCATTTCTTCCTTTCTGGCGAAATATCCCAAGATCAGCCTGGAGGCGCACCTGCGCCCCGGCGCCCTGGATCCCGATGACGAAACGATGGATGTGCTGTTTGGCTATGGCGCGCGGCCGGAGACCCACCATCCGGTGATACCCTTGGGTACGCCCACGATCAGCCTGTTCGCCAGTCCGCGCTATTTGCAGCGCGCCGGGGCGCCGCAGGTTCCGTCGGATCTGGCGCGACACGAAATGGTGCGGCTGACCACCCTGCCGATGGAGATCTATGCCCCCGAGCCCCTGCAGGGCCTGACGCTGAATTACCGCATGATCACCAATGAACTGCTGATGGCGCGCCTGACCTGCATTGACGGGCTGGGCATCGCCTGGCTGCCGCAAATCAGTTGCCAGCGTTTTGTGCGCAGCGGGGCGCTGGTGCCGCTGATGCCGGAACACCAGTACGCGCTGCCGCTGTGGCTGATCCACCGCAGCGCCAGCCGCAGCACCCCGAAGGTGGCGCTGCTGGCGGATCATCTGATGGGCATTCTCGGTGCGCAGGGGGCCTGGGAGGCGCTGGAGCGGGGGGCCTTGTGAGCGGTCCCGGGCTTTGATTTCAGCGGCCCGAGAAATGGGCGGGCCGTCGCGCCAGAAAGGCCTGCAGCCCTTCGTGGAAATCGTGGCCGGCGGCGCTGGCCAGGAAGTTCCGCTTCTCGGCGTCCAGTTGCTCCGGCAAGGTGTGGCGGGCGCTGTCGGCCAGCAATCCCCGGATGCGGCCGTAAGCCAGTGTCGGGCCCGCCGCCAGCCGCGCCGCCAGCGCTTCGGCGGTGGCGGCCAGTTCGCCCGGTTCGGCGATGACATCGATCAGGCCGAGGTCGAGCGCCGTTTCGGCGTCCGGCGTTTCCCCCAGCATCAGCAGGCGCCGCGCGGCGCGCAGGCCCAGCAGGCGGGGCAGCATCCAGCTGATACCGCCGTCCGGGCTGGCGCCCAGGCCGACATAGGCGGGATTGAAGCGGCTATTGCGTTCCGCCACCACCAGGTCGCAGGACGCCAGCAGGCTGAGGCCGAACCCCGCCGCGCCGCCCTGCACGGCCGCCACCACCGGCACCGGCAGCGCCGTCAGCCTTAGGATGACCGCGTGCACGGCGTCCACCAGTTCCGCGAAGGCCTGTTGCGCGGCCTCCGGCCCGGCGGCCACGGTTGCCTTGAAGAAATCCACGTCGCCGCCCGCCGAGAAGTAGGTCCCCTCCGCCCGGATCAGGATGACACGGGTTTCGGCCGAGGATGCCAGCCGGCTCAAGGCCTCGTCCAGTTGCCGGGCCATGCCGGTCTGGAAAGCGTTCAGCTTGCCCGGCCGGTTAAGGGTGATGACGCCCAGGGCGTCGCGCTGTTCGAACAGGATATCGCGCATCGGACCACCGCTCCCGGATCAGTAGCCCAGCCCGCCCTGCGGCACCGCCTGCCCCGGCGCGGCGCTGTTCGCCACGCTCTGTTGCAGCTCCGGCCAGCCGCTGGCCTGGTTGGCGGCGCGGATCAGCGGGAATTCGCTGCGGTCGGCCTGGGTGCGGTCCCATTCCAGCAGTTTCGGGGTGATCATGCGCCGCCACAGCGGCGGGATGAACGAGGACAGGATGGCCGCCAGGAAGCCGCCGGGCATCGACGGCTGTTCGGCGTGGGCGTGCAGGTCCTGGAAGTGCACCTGCGCGTCGGCATGATGGTGGCTGTGGCGGGTCAGGTTGTAGGTGAAGACGCTGCTGACGACGTGGTTGCAGTTCCAGGAATGACGCGGCTGCACCGGTTGCGACGGCACGCGGACGATGCCGTAGTGTTCCACATAGTTCAGCGCTTCCAGCACCACCTTGGTGGAGCAGCAGACAATGCCGTGGAAGAGCAGGCCGGTCCAGCCCGCGCACCAGAAGGCGAAGGCCGAGGTGGCCGCGGCGACCAGCGCCATGCGCAGCAGCACGTTGTTCAGGGACAGGAAGGGCTTGCCGACCTTGTCGAGCCGCGCCTTCTCGATTTCCCAGGCATTGACCACGGTGCGCTGCATCGCCTTGGGAATGTGCCGGTACAGCGAATCGCCGCGCGCGGCGGTGGCGGGATCCTTCATCGTGCCGACATAGGCGTGGTGGCCGTAGACATGCTCGATGGGGAAGGCGATGCCCCAGTTCAGCGCCATGGTGATGCGGCCCAGCCACAGCGCAAAAGGATCGGCGGTGCGGTGCGTCAGTTCATGCCCGGCCAGTCCGCCGATGCCGGTGGCGGGCAGCGCCAGGATCACGAACATCAGCGCATAGTGATACCAGGCGGTGTCGTTGCGGGCGGCGAGGACATCCACCCCGGTCAGCGACTGCACGAACGCGCCGAAGCCCAGCGGGTCCTGCGTGCCACTGCCGGCCACCCAGAACAGCATGAAGAAGAAGGTCATCGCGGCGGGCAGCGACAGGTACAGCGCGAAGTCGAGGATGCCGCTGTGGTCGTAGGGCTGGTCAACGGAGTCGTGCGACAGCATCTGGTCGAACAGCACCACCGCCAGGATCAGCAGGAAACCCGGCAGCCACAGCCACTGGTGGCCCAGCACCATCAGCAGCGAGACGCCGGTAAAGAAGACCGGCCCGATAAAGAAGCGTGCATAGCGGAACATGAGGTTCACCTCGCGGTTTGATCGGAGAATTTGTCGAAGAACACGGCGTCGCGGTCCATGCCGAGCGCGGTCAGGCGCTCGATGGCCACGTCGATCATCGGCGGCGGACCGCACAGGTAGCCCTGGGCGTTGCGGGTCATGTCCGGCGTCAGCGCCTCGGTCACCCAGCCGCGCTGGCCGCGCCAGTCACTGTCCGCCGGTTCTTCCGACAGGACGGGAATGAAGGCGAAAGGCGCGCGCCCATCAGCAGGAAGACAGGACGGTTGACGGCCTCGGTGTCGCACGCGCCTTCCAGCAGGGAAATCAGCGGTGACAGGCCGCTGCCGCCCGCCATGCACACCAGTGCGCTGTCGCCGGGACGCAGGTGGAAATCACCCAAGCTGGCTTCGACCGCGATGCGCTGATGCAATGTCGCCGGGTCTAGCAACCAGTTCGAGAAACGGCCGTTGGGCACCCGGCGCACGAAGAAGGAAATCTCGCGGTTGCCGTCCTCATGGCAGCGGTGGGCGAAGGAATAACAACGGGCGGGAATGTCGCTATGCAGCGGCCGCAGCGAGGCATGCTGGCCGGGCAGGTAGCGGACGGGATCGTCCAGCGTCAGGAAGATCTCGGCGATGTCGTGGGTCAACATCACCTGCCGGGTGAGGGTGCCGGTCGTCCGCTGGTTGGCCAGCGGGTTGACCGGCAATTCCACCGTGACATCCGACAGCGGGATGCTCTGGCAGCCGAGGATGAAGTGGTCGCGGATTTCTTCCTTGGAGAGCAGGTAGGATTTGTCCGTGAGCTCGCGCACCTGGCCGGACACCAGCCTGCACTTGCAGGCGGCGCAACCGCCGACCTTGCAGCTGTGCGGAAAGGCGATGCCGTGCCGCAGCGCGCCGTTGAGCACGGTTTCGTTTTTGTTCAGCGTCACGGGCGGTTGTTCGCCGATGATGAGCCGATGCTCCTGACTGCGCTTGCCCCAACCGAACATGTCTGGTGTCCCCCTGCGTCTACGCGGCCGGCCTTTTCCCCCCACGGAAAACAGGATTTTCGCAACAGCTATACCTTAGACGCCCGTACCAGATTAGATAAACGGGGTTTTTTGGGAATATCCATTCCATGAATGGAATAATCCCGACGGTTATCGCCGGATTATCCTCGCCACTGCCTGCAACCGCTGCCACTTGTCCGGTCAGCGGCGGTGGCGGGGCCGCTGGCCGTTATTAACCGATGTTTGTCCGTTCAAGTCCTGCGCCGGACGGCCCGGTCTACTAAATTCCGCATCGTGGCGACACGCCCTTCGCCGAGGCATGTCGCGACACCCACAACAAAAACAATGCCCCGTGTCTCAGGAGTACACCCCATGTCGCCGTCTTTCCGTTTTAGCCCGTGGCTGGCCGCTATGCTGGCCCTGCCGTCCGTTTCTGCCCTGGCCGCGCCCGCCGTCGGCCCCGGCGATGCCGCGTTCTACAACCCGCCCGCCGCGCTCACCGCCGGCGCGCACGGCGATCTGGTCTGGTACCGCCCGGCCACCGTCAGCCTGGGCGCGGGTGCGCCCGCCGTGCAGGCGTGGAACGTGGTTTACCGTTCCACCGACGCGCTGGGTGCGGCCAACCTGGTGACCGGCACCGTGATCGTGCCCGCCACCCTGTGGAGCGGTTCCGGCGAACGGCCGGTGGTCGGCTACGCTGTCGGCACCCACGGTCTGGCGCAGGGCTGCGCGCCGTCGATTCAGATGGCCAAGGGCACCGACTATGAAGCCGCCAACATCGCCGCCGCGCTCAGCGCCGGTTATGCGGTGCTGGTCAGCGACAATCCCGGCTACACCACCGGCGCCACGCCCACCTACATGAGCGGCGTCTCGCAGGGCCGCGCGTTGCTCGATATCTTCAGCGCCGCCGCGCAGATTCCCGGTTCCGGCGTCAGCGCCAACGCCAAGGCGGCGATCTGGGGCTATTCGCAGGGCGGCCAGACTGCCGCCTGGGCCGGGGAGATGAAGAACGCCTACGCCCCCGACCTGAAGCTGTCCGCCGTTGCCGCCGGGGGCATTCCCGCCGACCTGCTGCGCACCGCCAATTACCTGGACGGCAGCACCGGCGCCTCCTTCCTGCTGGGCGCGGTGATCGGCCTGTCCACGCAATACCCGACGCAGATTCCGCTGGATTCGCTCACCAACGCCACCGGCAAGGCCGCTGTCGCCAAGGGCAAGTCGGAATGCGTGTTCGAGGCGCTGTATGACTTCATGAACAAGAAGGTGTCGGAATACACCGTCAACAACCAGACGCTGGCGCAGCTGACCGCTGTTCCCTCCATCAACCAGACGATCAAGGCGCAGGCGCTGGGCACGGGCAAGATTCCGGTGCCGCTGTACCAGTACCACGGCGTCGCCGATGAATTCATCCCCCTCGACCAGACCGTGGCGTTGCGCAAGGCCTATTGCGGCAAGTTCGCCAACGTCACCTTCGGCGTCTATCCCAGCGAGCACATCGTCACCCAGTTCCAGGCCGCGCCGACGGTGCTGTCGTGGATCGGCGACCGCTTCAACGGCAAGACCACGCTGGGCACCTGCCTGTCGCTGAAGGCCGCGCCCACCAGCACCGCCAACCCCGGCGGCGGCAACTTCGTGGTGTCGCTGAAGAGCTGGCCGCTGAGCGGCACGATGGGCCTGAAGACGCTGAAACAGTCGGTGACACTGCCCGCCGCCTCCACCTTCACCGCCGACACCGACATGACCGCCAACACCCTGAAGGGCGGCATGAGCATTCCCGGCTTCACCACCACGCTGAAGATTGCCGGGCTGCCCGCCGACGTGAAGCTGGAAGTGACGCCGAGCGAACCGGTCAGCGGCACCGCTTCGCTGGACAACGACGGCCAGCTGCACGTGCACGGCCTGGCGCGGGTGAACATCAAGGTGGTGTCGGCCGGGGTGTCGGTGCTGCAGATCCCCTTTGGCTGCCAGACCAAGACGCCGGTGGACCTGCCCATTCATTTTGACGGCCCGTTGTCGTCGCTGGGCAACGGCAAGCTCAGCTTCGCCGGCATCACCACCTTCCCGCCGATGAAGGACTGCGGCCTGTTCAACGACCTGTTCAGCACGCTGATGTCCGGACCGGGGCAGACCTACGCCTTCACCGTGACGCCGCCCGCGCCGACAACCTGGTGATGCAGGGCTCCCTCTCCACAAGTGGGGAGGGGGAATTCCTGATGAAGAGGAGTAATCTCTGATGACTTCAATGATCCAAGGTGCCTCCATGTCCCGTCCTTCCTTGCGCATCGGATTGCTGCTGATCGTGGTGATCGCGGCGCTGCTGCTGATGCGCTGGGCAGTGCGGGAACCGGCGCTGCCGCCCGTGGCTACCCTGACGCCGGTTGCGGCGGTGGCGTTGGAACCGGCCTCGACCCCCGTGGCCCCGCCCATCGCCGCCCCGGACCCCGCCGCACGGCCCGCCTTTGTCTCTGACATGGAATGGCAGGTACTGCAAGCCGTGGCCGCGCAGCATGCCGACCCGAAAGCCGAGCTGGCGCGGCTGGTGGCGAATCTCGGTTTCAACAAGCGACGCACGGCCTGGGAAGGACTGGTGAAGCTGGAAGACGCGGTGCAGCGGCGGCAACTGGCGGCGTCGCTGCTGGCGGAAATCCCCGAGCGCGTGCGTGGCCAGGCGCTGGATCTGACACAGGCGAAATCCTTGCAGCAGAAGTTGCTGGCTGAAATCGTCGACGATCCCGCCGCCCGCGCCGTCCGCCTGCAAGCCGAGCAGCAACGCCTGCCGCGCTTGCTGGAAGCCGAAGCGGCAGCGCGTTCATCGCCGTGACCGGCATTGCCAAAATTATGACCGGCCGCCGGATTGCTGCTAGCCGTCCGCCTGCCTAAGCTGACAGGCCGACAAGGGTTTCCGGATCACAACAACAACACGGTCAACGCTTTTCGAGGTTCGCCATGGACATCGATACCCCCTGCATTCCCCTGGCCCACATCCAGACCTATTTCGACCTGCGCCAGACGCTGGTGCCCGACGCCGAATGGCTGGAGCGCCGCACGCAGCTGACGCCGGTGATGGTGCGCAATCCCCATGAACTGCTGGAACTGATCGTCGGCATCGACCAGCACGATTTCTACCGCCATGCCGCCATCGACTACCAGCCCGGCGACACCGGCTGCTTCATCTCCACCCGGCAGACGCTGGCGCTGGTGGACCAGGCGGTGAAGGCGCTGGACATGCCCTACCTGGGGCTGGCCATGGGCAACCTGATGACCATTTCCCACCACGGCATGGCGGGCGTGGCGGCTGTGACCCAACCAACCCTGCGCGGTTGTCTGGAAACCATCAGCCGCTTTTGCGCCGAACTGTTTCCGCCGCTGGAGATGAGCGCTGTCACGGAAGGCGACATCGGCACCTTCTCGATGCATGAGAATATCCCGCTGGCCCCGTACACGCATTTCTTCCTGGAACTGAACATGGTCAGTTTCTACAACATCATGCAGCAACTGGTGGCGGAAACCGGCCTCAACCTGCACCACGTCGCCTTCCACTATCCCGAGCCGCCGTGGGGCCATATCTACCGCCGCTATTTCCGCTGCCCGGTGCTGTTCGACCAGCCGGAAACCGCGCTGGTGGGCCCGGCGGCGCTGGCCGACTGCGAACTGCCGCTGGCCAACCGGCTGATGGCGATGGCGGCAGAAAAGACCCTGTTCGAGAACATTCCCACCCGCGCCATCCGCCTGCTGCCGCTGCGCCTGCGCCGCCTGCTGCTGCGCTATTACGGCGCGTTCCCGTCGCTGGAGAACGCCGCCAGCGACCTGGGCATGAGCGGCCGCACCCTGCGCCGCAAGCTGGCGGAAGAGGGCACCTCGTACCAGCAGGAACTGGATGCGGTGCGGGAGAAGCTGGCCAAGCAGTACTTCCAGCGCGGCGGCGAGTCGGTGACGGAACTGGCGATGATGCTGGGCTATGGCGATTCCTCGGCCTTTGCCAAGGCCTTCCGACGCTGGACCGGCATGGCCCCCACGGAATTCCTGGAACAGCGGGAGGCGGCGAAGGCCGAGGGGGTGGAAGCGGCGGCGTAGACGCCCCTCACACCCCCGGCATGTGCCCCTGCAACTTCCCGAAGCGCGCCAGCAGCGCCCGGTTCTTCACCGCCAGCGGCCCCGTTCCCATCGACGGCGCGCGGGAACGGTCGGTTTCGTAGTTCAGCCCCTTGAACACCGGCATGAAGTGGCCGTTGACGGCATCCCGCGCATAAGGCCGCGTGCGCACCGACAGCGTGGCGATGCGGCGCGGGTCGGTACGGCGGCTGAACCGGCTGAAACCCCGGAACCGGAAGTGTTCTTCCACGTAGCGGTGGCTGTGCCTCACCAGCGCGTCCATCAGTTCGTACAGCAGTTCCACCGCCAGTCCCTCGCGCAGCAGCAGCGTCAGCGCCAGCCCGTCGTATTCCGCCAGATCGCCTTCCACCCGCCGCGCCAGCGGTGCTTCACCCAGTTGCAGGTCCACCAGCAGCGCGCCGTTGTGACGCCGTTCAAATCCGGTGACAGTAAAGCGGCGCTGGGCAAAGTGAACACTGCTAATAATGGCTTCGGCATCGTGGCGGGACAGCAGAGGCTGGCGGTGGTCGGCCAGCACCTGATCGGGGTGGGCGGCCATCAGCGGCAGGTCGTGGTGGTGGCTGAAGGCGGCGCTGGTCTTGCCGCTGTCGGGGTCAATCAGGGTGAGCAGTTCGCGCACCTCGTGCTCGCGCGCCTTGCTGATGGCGAGGAAGGCGGTCTGGATGACTTCGGAGGTGGGGGTGTCGGCGTCGATGCGCCATTTGCGGCCGTAGACCAGCTTGCGCGGGCGCAGGGTGTTGCCGCGCTCGTAGTTTTCGCGGCCCACCAGTCCGGCCTGCAGGTAGAGTCCGTTGGCGTCTTGGGCGGCGAACAGCAGGGTGTGCGGGTCGAAGTCGATGTCGGCGAGCAGGGCGCGGACGGTGTCGGCGGTCTGGCGGTATTGCAGGTAGTGCTGGGGGATGGCGACCGCGCCGTTGGGCAGGGTGACGGCCGGGGCTTGCGGCATGGGGGTTTCGCCGGGGTGCAGGGGTGGCTGCGCGGGGGTGCGGACCAGGGCGAGGTGGGGCATGGCGGGCTCCGGGGGCGGGCGTTTATTCGATGGGGGTATTTTGCGGCTGGGCGTGAATTGGAAGAATACTCAGGTAATGGAAAGAATAATTCCGGTAGGTGGAAGAGTCAGGGTTGAGGGAATCGGCGGAGGCGGGGGTGGCTTGGTCGTGATTGACTATGGCGGGATTGGCCGACATAGTTAGAAGGCGATGTTGGTAGGGTGCGTCGGGACGCACCAGGATGTTGTTGGATAAAGGGAAGTGGTGCGTCGTGACGTGCCCCCGAGAACTAAATTAAAGTTAGCTAGAACAATGAATTATATTTCAAGATTGAAAGAGCTGATTTCGATGCGCTCAGAGTCCACGCTTGAGCTATTCGACGAAAAAGCCATTTATCGGCTATTAGAGGCATATCCTGATCTTCCAGAAAGCTACATTCAGGTTCTGCGAGAGGTTGGTGCTGGAACAATCGGAACTTCTAGCTTCCGAATATATGGTGGTCCCATCGAAGCTGACGATATTTTTGATGACTCGACAGCCAAAGGACTGAAGAATTTCCTGTTTCTCGGTGATGACTACTCTGGTTGGATGATTGCTTACGACACTGAAGCCAAACCTTGGCGCATTCGCCTATTTGACCATGAGCAGCCAACCGAAATAGAGCCCGATGATCCATGCGACCTAGCAGAGTTTCTCTGTAGAGAGTTATCACGCAGCTAACCCATCCTGCAGGACAGTCTAGTGAAAATATGAATATCACCGAACCAGCGGCAGCACCCTGACCCGCAAAGTCTGCGAATCCACCGTGACTAACGCCCCGGCATCCAGCACATCCGCAAACTGCAGCAACGCCCGAACCACCCAGTCGCCCACCTTCTCCGGCAAGGGCAGCGACGTGCGAACCTGCAACACACTTGGCCCTTCGGCCTGAGTCATCGCCAGCAAAGTGCCGAAATCCAGATCATGGGTTAGCACCAGATGCCGGTTTGCCAGCGCCCAGGCCATCAACTCCCGATCCGGCGCATTGGCCGCGCCGACGGTTGACCAGTGCACGGCCTGATAGCCCTGAGCCGCCAGAAAGGGAACCCAGAACGGCGACAGGTTCATGTCCACCAGAATCTTCATGCCGCGTCATTCAACGGCAGTTCATGTTCTTCCAGACGCCAGGCCGCGTACCCCAGAGCCTCCCGGATATCGTCCGGTTCCAGATAGGGATACGCCCGGACAATTTCATCCGCCGAGAGCCCGCTGGCAACCAGCCCCACCACCGTGGCGACCGTCACACGGGTTCCCTGGATACAGGGCTTGCCGCCCATCACGGCGGGGTCAAAATGGATGCGGGGGAAGGCTTTCATGAACGGGCCTGCGCTGTTCGGATAATCTGTTGCCACTCTATACGAAGCCGGAAACCCTTGCCAACCACCTTCGCTCAAATCGTGGAATTCACCCCCCTCAACCTCTCCACCATCAAATCCACCAACGTCCTCACCCGCGCCGACTTATGCCGCCCCTCCCGATGCAACACATGAATCGGCAACGGCGGCATCTCGAAATCCTCCATCACCACCCGCAGCTCCCCGGCCGCCACCTGTGACGCCACCTGATACGACATCAACCGCGACACCCCGAACCCCGCCCGTACCGCCTCGATCGCCGCCTCGTTCGACGTCACCGTCAACCGCGGCCGCAAACGCACCGACCGCCCCTGCGCAAACTTCCACTCCACCGACGGCGTCACCCCCGTCGCCGCCACAATCCGGTGATTGGCCAGATCCCCCGGCTCCCCCGGCACGCCATGCTCCGCCAGATACCCCGGCGACGCCACCAGCACCCGCCGCACCTCGCCCACCCGCAAGGCCTTCATCGACGAATCCGGCAACTCGCCGATGCGCACCCCCACATCCACGCCTTCCTCCATCAGGTTCACCACCCGGTCCAGGAACAGCGCATTCACATCCATCTGCGGATAGCGTTGCAGGTACTCCACCAGTACCGGCGTCACGAACAGCTTGCCGAACAGCACCGGCGCGGTCACGGTCAGCTGGCCCTTGGGCGTGCCGTTGATGCCCACCACCGCCTCGTCCGCTTCGTCCACCTCGGCGATGATCCGCCGCGCATCGTCCAGATAGCGCTGGCCCACTTCCGTCACCCGCACATAGCGCGTGGTGCGGTCCAGCAGTTTCACCCCCAGCCGCGCTTCCAGCGCCGCCACGCAGCGTGTTACGGCAGGCGGTGACATGGCCAGACGGCGCGCGCCGCCGTTGAAGCTTTCCTCTTCGGCCACGGCGACGAAGACGGTCATCAGGTGCAGGCGGTCCATGGGGTTATTCCGTTTGCTGAAAGAATGTATTGCCGAATCTGATTATTCTTCAAGCGGACGGAGATTGGCAAGATGGCGTCATCGGCAGCCAGCACGCTGCCACCACCCCAAGCCAACCGAGGTCATCGCCATGAGCCGCATCCACACCGTTACCCGTGACACCGCCACCGCCGAACAGAATGCCCTGTTCGACGCCATCCAGGCCCAGCTGGGCGTGGTGCCGAATTTCCTGAAGATTTTCGCCAACTCGCCCGCCGCGCTGCGCGCTTTCCTCGGCTTCCACGGCATTGCCGGGGAAGGCAGCCTGGACCCGAAAACCCGTGAGCGCATCGCGCTGGCCGTGGCACAGCAGAACACCTGCGAGTACTGCGTTTCCGCCCACACCGCCATCGGTCGCAAGGCGGGGCTGGACAACGATGAAATGGGCATCAACCGCAGCGGTTCCAGCCAGGACGCCAAGGCTGCCGTGGCGGTGAAGTTTGCTCGCGCCGTGGCCGAGCATACCGGCGATGTCACCACCGCCGAGCTGCAGGAAATGCGCGCCGCCGGCTATTCCGATGCCGAGATTGTCGAGGTGATCACCCATGTCGGGCTGAATTACCTGACGAACATTATTGGCAAGGCCAGCCGGGTGGAAATCGATTTTCCGAAGGTGGCGTTGTAAAGCCATCGACCAGAAATGGATCCGTTGGGGCGCATCGCATGCGCCCTCGCGAACGAACACCTCTTCCGTTTTAATGCACATCGTGTCCGGCGGAGAGGGCGCAAGCGTTGCGCCCCAACGTGGGATCACAGGAGAAAGCCTCATGAAGACCGTCACCCTTTACAGCACCGGCACCTGCCCCTGGTGCGTGCAGGCCGAGAACCTGCTGAACCGCATCGGTGCGCCGGTGGAGAAGATCCGCGTCGACCAGTCCGCCGAGCAGCGCGACACCATGATCGCCCGCAGCGGCCAGCGCACCGTGCCGCAGATTTTCATCGGCGACCGCCATGTCGGCGGTTTCAGCGAGCTGCATGCGCTGGAACAGCAGGGCGAGCTGGCCGGACTCCTCAAGCCCTGACCCGCGCCCCCCGTTGGGGCGCATTGCATGCGCCCTCGCGAACGAACAACCCGTCCGTTCGATCATCCCATCGTGTTCTGCGGAGAGGGCGCAAGCGTTGCGTCCCAACGTCAGAAAACAGGAGAACCATCATGCCCCGCGCCTTTGCCAACATTACCTTCACCGACAGCGTCAAGGCTGCCCAGAGCCTGTACGGCAGCCGTGACGCCAATCGCGGTTTCGAGCTGGCCGAGGACGGCCGCAATGAGATCGGCCCGCGCGAGGCGCAGTTCATCAGCGCCCGCGACAGCTTCTACCAGGCCACCGTCGGCGACAACGGCTGGCCCTATGTGCAGCATCGCGGCGGCCCGGCGGGTTTCCTGAAAGTGCTGGATGAGCGCACGATCGGCTATGCCGATTTTCGCGGCAACGTGCAGTACCTCAGCGTCGGCAATCTGATGGGCGATGAGCGCATTTCGCTGATCCTGATGGATTATGCCAACCGCCGTCGACTGAAGATCTGGGGACGGGCGCGGATTGTGCATGAAACGGATGAACCGGAGCTGGTGGCGAGGCTGGAAGACCCGTCCTACCGCGCGCCGGTGGAGCGGGGCATTGTCATCACCGTCGAGGCCTGGGACTGGAACTGCCCCAAGCACATCACCCCGCGCTATACCGTGCCGGAAGTGGAATTGATGCTGGAACAGCTGCACGCCGAGATTGCCGACCTGAAGGCGCAACTGGCAAACCGATAACCTGATCTGAGTGGAGAAAAACCATGAGCCTTTCCCCCGACAGCCGCCCGCCGCTGCCGCCCTTTACCCGTGAAACTGCCATCCAGAAAGTGCGCATGGCCGAGGATGGCTGGAACAGCCGCGATCCGGTGCGCGTGTCACTGGTCTATACCGAGGACAGCCAGTGGCGCAACCGCGCCGAGTTCCCGCGCGGACGGGCGCAGATCGTGGAATTCCTGACCCGCAAGTGGGCGAAGGAACACGATTACCGCCTGATCAAGGAATTGTGGGTCTTCACCGATAACCGTATCGCGGTGCGTTTCGCCTATGAATGGCATGATGACGCCGGGAACTGGTTCCGGTCCTACGGTAACGAGAACTGGGAATTCGATGAGCGCGGGCTGATGCAGAGGCGTTTTGCCAGCATCAACGACCTGCCGATCAAGGAAGCCGACCGACTGTTCCACTGGCCGCTGGGCAGAAGGCCGGATGACCATCCCGGCTTGAGCGATCTGGGGCTGTAAAGGTCGGGTTCGTGCTTGTTTGATAGTATACGATTGTATACATGTCGATCTGTCCGGATTAGAATGGAAAGAGAGCCTGGAGGAACAAGCACCATGTCGCTGAATACGATGGCCTACCCCCATGAAGAAGCCGCCGGACGCCGCAAGCTGATTGAAGCCGCCCTCAAGCTGGGCGCGGAAAAGCGCGGCATTGTCTCGCTGGGCCTGCGCGAAGTCGCCCGCGAAGCCGGTCTCAACCCCAACACGTTTTATCGTCATTTCAAGGACATGCAGGATCTTGCACTGGTTGCGATTGAGGAAATGGGCGATGAACTGCGCCGTTCCCTTTCCGACTTGCGGACACGAATGAAGGAGCCGATCGAGGCGTCCAGGGCCACGGTGGACTGGACCTTCGGCTTCGCTCTGCGTCATCCCGACGCCACCATCGCCCTGGTCAGTGAGATGAACAGCCCGTCGGCGACGGTGCGCGGTCGCCTGCGCGGCCTGATGCATGACCTTTCGTCCGATATTGCCGCCAACGTCAAGCGCTTTACCGGCGCAGCTCCCGCCGCCGACAGCGACATGACTTACCAGCTGTCGCGCACCGTCACCCTGCAATTGTTCCAGGAGTCGGTGAACTATCTGGAAAATCCCGAGCAGCGCGAGGACATCCGCACCTGGTCGACCACCCTGGTCAACATCCTGTTCGCCGGCAACGCCAAGCCGCGCCCCGCGCCGGCCTGAGATCCGCTTTCGCCCGCCGTTACCATGGCCGGATGACAACGGTGTGACGACCGGTTCTTGACGGCCCTGTCTACAGCTGTATACCATGTCTACAAATGTAGACATGGTTCCGGTGTGCCTGCATGGCGGTGTCCGGCGTGTTGCTTGCGGATGCCGCCTCTGCCCGGCGCGGACTCGCCCGAGTCCCGGAACGCTCCCGCCACAAGGAGATTTCCATGCTGGGATTCCTGCCGCCCGTTCTGCGACTGATCATCACCTTGTCGCTGGGCATCATCAACACCATCATTCATGGTTCCGTGACCGCGTTGCCATTGCCGTTCAAGTGGCTGGCGCCGCGAGCCGCAATCACCGACCGCGTGACGCGCTTCTGCCTGCGCTCCACCGAAAACTGGTCGGCCATCAACGACGGCCTGATCCGCCGGTTGCTGCCGCCGATCGACTGGCAGGTGGACCTGCCGCCGCTCGATCCGTCGCGCAATTATTTTCTGGTCTGTAATCACCAGAGCTGGGTGGACATCATCCTGCTGTTCTCGCTCTTCAACCGCAAGATTCCGCTGATCCGCTTCTTCACCAAGCGCGAGATTGCCTGGATTCCCTTTGTCGGCTTTGCCCTGGTCGGCCTCGATTTCCCCTTGATGCAGCGCTATTCCAAGGAAAAGCTGGCGAAGCATCCGCACCTGCGCGGCAAGGATGTGGAAACCACCCGCCGTTCCTGCCGCCAGATCGCGCGCAACCCCTTCAGCGTGCTGAATTTCCTGGAAGGCACCCGCTTCACGCCGGTGAAGCATGACCGCCAGCAGTCGCCCTACCGTTACCTGTTGAAGCCAAAGGCGACGGGCATGGCCTTCGCGCTGTCGTCGCTGGGCGATTCGGTCACCGAGATGGTGGATGTGACCCTGTATTACCCGGACGGTATCCCGACCTTCCTGGACCTGTGGAGCGGCCGTATCCGCAAGGTGGTGCTGACCGCGCGGGTGATGCCGATACCGGCCGGCTATACCGCCGGGGACTACGAGAATGATCCCGCCTTCCGTGCCGAATTCCAGGGCTGGGTGCAGAACCTTTGGGAAGAGAAGGATTCGATGCTGGCCGAATTGCACCGCCAGCATGCGCCGGCGCCGGAGGCGGCGCTGTCCCGTGGACGCAGTCCGTTTTCGGAATTGACCCGGTTCTTTACCCCGTAAGGGAACAGATCCATCCGAGGCCGCCTTCAGGGCGGCCTTGTTTTTTCTGCAGTTTTTTCATGGGGTTGGATTAGGAGGTAACGGTATCCACGCAAACAATTTGACATCTAGCGCCATTTTGTTTGCGGTTTGTTGCATGAATTGGTAAAAGTACCTAGCGTCCGCTAGGTCGGACGCCCACGAGAATATTGGATTTCATCATGCTTCCAGAGGGGCCACTTTTCATGAAACGGGTTGCAGTTATCAGCATGCTGGCGTTAGGTATCGGGCTGACCGGTACCGGCGCGCTGGCGAAGGACGAACAGGGCCTGGACGGCCTTCAGCAAGGGATCGGCAGCGATTGGCAACTGATCAAGCAGAGCAGCAAGCCGGAAATGCGTACCTGGGCCCGGCGCGAGGACGGCCAGCAGATCCGGTCCTTCCGGGTGGAGGCCACCCTGAGCGGAACGATGGACAGTTTCCTGGATACCGTCATGGATGCCGAGAATTATGGGCGCTGGCACTGGCAGGTGCAGGAGTCGCGTACCCTGAAGCGGATTTCCCCCCAGGAGTCGATCATCTACCTGAAACACAAGGCGCCCTACAGCCTGCCGGACCGTGATGTGGTGATCCGGGTGCGGGTGAAGACTCTGACGCCTTCGGAGTCGGTGCTGAATGTGGAAGCCCTGCCCAACTTTATCCCGGCGTCGCCCGGCGTGGTGCGCATGCCCGCCGAGAACATGACCGTGAAGGTGACCCAGCGCCCCGGCAAGCAGTTGCTGGTGGAGGCCGAAGGCTTCTTCGATCCGGGCGGAAAGACGCCGGACTGGGCTGCTAATTTTGTCCAGCGCTCGGCGCCCTACACCATCCTGCTGGGCTTGCAGCGGATGCTGGCGCTGGAAAGCTGACGATCCGTCCGCAGAACGCGTCTTCAATAGCCCTGCAAATTGAAAGGTCATGGCAAGGGTGGTAAGTTCGGGGCATAAAATGCCGATTGATAAACCGAACACCACCCCCTCCGAGACTGCCATGACCTCTTCCCGCGTCATCCTGGACCCCAGCGAAATCCCCACCCACTGGTACAACATCGTCGCCGACCTGAAGAATCCGCCCACGCCGCCACTGGGGCCGGACGGCCAGCCGGTGGGCCCCGAGAAGATGCTGGCCATCTTCCCCGGCCCGGTGCTGGAACAGGAGATGTCGGCCGAGCGCTGGATTCCCATTCCCGAGGAAGTGCGCCGCGTCTACGCGCTGTGGCGGCCCAGCCCGCTGTGCCGCGCCGAGCGCCTGGAGCAGATGCTCGGCACGCCGTGCAAGATCTTCTACAAATACGAAGGCGTGTCGCCCGCCGGGTCGCACAAGCCGAATTCCGCCGTGCCGCAGGCTTACCTGAACAAGATTGCCGGCACGCAGCGGCTGGTGACCGAGACCGGGGCCGGGCAGTGGGGCTCGTCGCTGTCCTTCGCCGGGCAGATGTTCGGGCTGCCGGTGCGGGTGTACATGGTGAAGGTGTCGTACAACCAGAAACCCTACCGCCGACTGATGATGCAGACCTGGGGCGGCGAGGTGATTCCCAGCCCCAGCAATCTGACCGAGACCGGCCGCCGCCTGCTGGCCGCCAACCCGGACAACCCCGGCAGCCTGGCCATCGCCATTTCCGAGGCGGTGGAGGAGGCGGTGAGCGTGCCCGGCACCAAGTATGCGCTGGGTTCGGTGCTGAACCATGTGCTGCTGCACCAGACGGTGATCGGGCTGGAAGCGAAAAAGCAGTTCGAGAAGATCGGCGAGTACCCGGACATGATCTTTGCGCCCTGCGGCGGCGGCTGCAATTTCGCGGGGGTGACCTTCCCCTTCCTGGGCGACGCGGCGGCGGGCGACAAGCGCGCGCAGAAGATCCGCCATGTGGCGGTGGAGCCGACGTCCTGCCCGACGCTGACCAAGGGCGTCTACGCTTACGATTTCGGCGACGAATCCGGTTTCACGCCGCTGATGAAGATGTACACGCTGGGCCACGACTTCATGCCGCCAGGCATCCACGCGGGCGGATTGCGCTATCACGGCGATTCGCCGCTGGTATCGCAGCTGTACCACGAGAAGCTGATCGAGGCGGTGGCGGTGCCGCAGGTGGCCACCTTCGAGGCCGGGGTGATGTTCGCCCGCGCCGAGGGCCTCATCCCCGCGCCGGAATCGGCGCACGCCATCCGCGCCTGCATTGACGAAGCCCTGCGCTGCAAGGAAAGCGGCGAGGCGAAGACGCTGTTCTTCAACCTGTCCGGCCATGGCCATTTCGACATGGCGGCCTACGAGAGCTATTTCGCGGGCAAGCTGGAGGATTTCTCGTATCCGGAGGAGGCGATCAAGGCCTCGATGGAGCGGCTGCCGAAGGTGGGTTGAGGGTGTAACCGGGTTGCGGCTTCATGTACGGCACCAGCCAGTGGGCCTACGGCGGATCCTCCAGCTCTTACTGGCGGCCCGATTCGCCGGTCCGCATTTTCCACGGCACCCATGACAGGCTGTACGACACCCAGTACGACAGCGCCACCGATACGTTCCCGGCCAATCCGTCTTCGCTGGGGGGCAGTCCGTCGCGCTTCCCCTCGGCCAGTTGCCCGGCCGGGTTGTCGGCTGACGCGCTGGCCGAATGCCAGGCGGACGGTCAGGCGCTGCAGTTCATGAACAGTCGGTTGTAGTATCCAGAGGCCCTACGTTTCCTTGGGTTGATGGCGGCGTGTGCTATTGTCGGGCTGAAACCCGATATGCGACAGCCGTCATGCCCGACCCTGACCAAAAGCCCGCCCTCCATCCCGACATCCTCAAACTGGGTCTGGTCAGTTTCCTCACCGACCTCAGCTCCGAGATCATCTTTTCGGTATTCGCCATTTTCTTCACCACCGTCGCCGGCGCCTCGGCGGCGTTGCTCGGCCTGATCGAGGGGCTGGCCGACCTGTCGGCCTCGTCGCTGAATTACCTGTCCGGACGACTCAGCGACCGCACCGGCAAGCGCAAGATCTTCACGCTGGCCGGTTACGGCTTCTCGACGCTGGCGAAGGTGATCCTGCTGGTCAGCAGCTCGATCGCCGGGCTGGCGGTCTTCCGCGTCATCGAACGGCTGGGGAAAAGCTTTCGCGGACCGCCCCGCGACGCCTGGCTGGCGGCGGTGGCGGCGCGGGGCCATCGCGGTTACGCCTTCGGCGTGCACAAGGCGCTGGACAAGTCCGGGGCGGTGCTCGGGCCGTTGCTGGCCTGGGCACTGCTGTCGTGGCTGGGGGAAGGCGTGTCCACCTACCAGATCCTGTTCGCGGTGGCGCTGGTGCCGGCGGTGCTGAGCGTGCTGGTGCTGGCGCGGGTGGAGGAAAAGCCGGGTACGCCGCATGAGCGCGAGCCGCTGTTTGCCGCCTGGGATACGCTCAGTCCCGCCTTCAAGCGCTATCTGCTCGGTTCCGGCATTTTCTCGCTGGCCTATTTCAGCTTCAGCTTCCTGCTGCTGCGCGCCTACAGCGTCGGTTTCGCGGTGAAGGACATCGTGCTGCTGTATGCACTGTTCAACATTGCCTGCGTGATTGCCGCGCCGCTGATCGGCAAGCTCGGCGACCGGGTGGGGCGGGGGCGGATGATCCAGGCGGGTTACCTGAGCTATGCGCTGATGTGCCTGGGCTTCGCCTTCGCCAGCACCCAAGGGGAAGTGATCGCGCTGTTCGTGCTCTTTGGCGTGTTCTACGCCATTGATGAGGCGCAGGCCAAGGCCTTCATTGCCGATCTGGAACTCGAGCGCCGCGCCTCGGCGATCGGCCTCTACAACTTTGTCACCGGCGTGTTGTACCTGCCCGCCTCACTGATGGCCGGGGCGCTGTGGCTGCTGCATCCGGCGGCGGCCTTCGGGTTGGCGGCGGCGCTGGCGCTGGCCGCGTTCGGGGCTTTCCGGGTATTGCGGCCGGATCGCGGGCTGAATCTGTAGGTCGGGCTGAAGCCCGACGGATTCAAGCGCAAGAATCGGGTGGTTCCGTTCCTTTCGTTGAGTCACTATGCTGTTTGCCAGACCCGCCGCTGAAGCTGCTGCTGCGCGGCAGCGCCTTCCAGCTCAAGGTGTGGGAAGCCTTGCTGGCCATTCCCAGCGGCGAGTTCAGCCGTTACCGCTGGGGATGTGAGCGCAAGCAGGCGATGATCGCCCGGGAGGCGGGCACGGCCGGGGTGGAGGTATAGCCATGCGACAGGATTCCTTTCTCCAGCAGCCCGAGCCGGTGCAGCCGGACGTGTGGCTGCTGCCGCGATTCACCTCCGCCGCCGCGCTGTGGGACGACCTGCTGGCGGTGTCGGCGGCGGCTCCGTTCCGCCACATGATGACCCGCATGGGCCACCCGGTCGCCGCCGCCATGACCAACTGCGGCGCCCTGGGTTGGACCAGCAGCGCCCGTGGTTACGCCTACCGTACCGTCGATCCGGAAACCGGCAGGCCGTGGCCGCCGATTCCGGCGGCGTGGCTGGCGCTGGCCCGCGAGGCGGCGGCGCTGGCCGGTTATGCCGACTACGCCCCGGATGCCTGCCTGGTGAACCGCTATGCGGTCGGGGTGGGCATGGGACGGCACAATGACGACAGCGAGCAGGATTTCAGCCAGCCGATCGTCTCGGTGTCGCTGGGGCTGCCGACGCGCTTTGCCTGGTGGGGCGACCGGCCGGCAGGGCGCGGCCGCGACCTGCCGGTGCAGGATGGCGATGTGCTGGTGTGGGGGCGGTCGGCGCGGCTGGGCTTTCACGCGGTGCGGCCGGTGCCGCCGGGACGGCATCCGGTCTGCGGGGAATTCCGCTTCAATCTGACGTTCCGGAAGGCGGGCTGAGCGGTTTCAGCCAGCGCACCAGCACCGCCTGCAATTCCTCCGCCGTCACCGGCTTCGCCAGGTAATCATCCATGCCCGCCGCCAGGCACTGTTCACGGTCGCCGGTGATCGCCTGCGCGGTCAGCGCCACGATCGGCAGGTGTTCACCCGGCGCTTCCGTGGCGCGGATGGCGCGGGTGGCGGTCAGGCCGTCCATCACCGGCATGTGGCAGTCCATGAACACCAGGTCGAAGTCCTGATGGCGGATGGCGTCCAGCGCCGCCTGGCCGTTGACCGCCGTTTCCACACGGCAACCCATATGTTCCAGCATGTGCAGGCTGATGAACTGGTTGACGGCGTGGTCCTCGACCAGCAGCACCCGGGCTCCCGGGTGCGCCGCGGCCGGCTTCAATGGGGCGGTCGTCATCGGGTTGTCCCCGGCCTTGCGGCTGCTTTCCACGCGCCCGAAGGGCAATTCCACCCAGAAGGTGCTGCCCCGGCCCGGCGTGCTGTCCAGGCCGATGCGGCCGTGCATCAGTTCGGTCAACGAGCGGCTGATGGCCAGACCCAGCCCGGTGCCGCCAAAGCGGCGGGTGGTGGAGCTGTCGGCCTGGGTGAAGGGTTCGAACAGCCGCGCCTGGATTTCCGGGGCGATGCCGATGCCGGTGTCGCTGACCTCGAAGTGCAGCCAGACCGTCTCCGGCTGCGTTTCCAGCACGCGGCAGCGCAGGGTGATCTCGCCCTGCGCCGTGAACTTGACGGCGTTGCCGAGCAGGTTGGTCAGGATCTGTCGCAGGCGGGCACCGTCGCCGCGGAGCTGTTCCGGAATGTCAATCTCGTCGCGCAGGCCCAGTCCCTTTTGCCGGGTCTGCACATGCGTCAGCCGCAGCACCTCGTCCATCAGGCCGCGCGCGTTGAAGAGCAGGTGTTCCAGCTCCAGCCGTCCGGCCTCGATCTTCGAGACGTCCAGCAGGTCGTTGATCAGGCGCAGCAGCGTTTCCCCGGATTGTTCCGCCAGCTCGATGAAGTGGCGCTGCTCGTCGGTCAACTCGGTGTCCAGCAGCAGGTTGTTGAGGCCAATAACGCCGCTGAGCGGGGTGCGGATTTCGTGGCTGATGGTGGCGAGGAAATCGGACTTGGCCTGGCTGGCCGCCTGCACCGTCGCCAGACTGCGGGCGAGGGCGGCGGCCTGTTCCTCGATCACCTGTTTTTGCCGGGTCAGCAGGCGGTTGGCATTGTCCAGCGATTCGATGTGGATCTCGGTGGAACGACGCACCGCGAAGCTGTAGGTGGAAAACACTCCGATCTGCGCCAGCTGGATCAGCACCAGGATGACGGTGGAAGGCAGGTCGACCGCATGGGCGGGGAACAGCTCGGTCGCCACGCCCATGCCGATGGCGGCGGCAATGGTCATGGCCATCCACAACGCACCCAGACGTTGGCCGCAGATGAGGATCACCACCAGCGGGATGGTGGGCATGAAGGCCATGATGAAGGACTGGCTCTGGCCGGTCAGCCACGCGTTGGTCAGGATGACCGGTGTGATCAGCCCGGCAGCCAGGTTGAGGCCCGGGGTGATGCGGCGGGTACCGGGGACGGCGAGCGCCCAGCGCAGGCAGACGAACAGGCTGACGCCGCCCAGGGCGTTCAGCAGGCCCAGGCCCGGCTCGACAAAAGAGCCCATGATCGCCGCCATCAGCAGGCAGACGCTGCCGCCAACCTTGAGCAGGTAGTCGAGGCGGCGGCGCTGTTCGCTTTCCGCGAAGTCCTGTGCGGTCAGCGGTTCATCGGACGGTTCGGGTTCCGGGGGCGGTGTGCGCGGCATCCGCGTCCTCCAAGTCGTTCTTATTCTAAGGGTCAGTCTGACAGAAGGGGCGGCGGGCGGCAATTCCCCGCCATTCGTCCCGCCTCGACCAAGGTCTAAGAGCCAAGCCCTTTCCCTCCTGCTAGTTTTTCATCATCAGAAGTCCCCGCGTCGCCGGCAAGCGCGACGTGATCCCTTACCGGCTAGCTGGCCACAACTAGAAGAACAGACCATGAAACCCAACCAGATACAGGACATCCTCGACCACCCGCACTTCAAGGAACTGGTGCACAAAAAACGCGTCCTCAGCTGGAGCCTCGCGGCCCTGATGTGGGTGATCTATTTCGGCTACATCCTGCTGGTGACCTTCGAGCCCGCCTGGCTGCACCGGTCGCTGTCGGGCGGCGTCACCACCGTCGGCATCCCGCTGGGCATCTTCGTCATCCTCAGCGCCTTCATCCTCTGTGGCATCTATGTCTGGCGCGCCAACGGCGAACTGGATGCCCTCAACAAACTGCTGCGCGACGAGGTGCAACTATGAATCCGATGCTGAAATGGGGCGCATGGCTCCTGACATTCCTCAGCGGCCCGGCGCTGGCAGCGGGCGGCGACCTCGGCCAGACCGTGCAGCAGGCCACCAACTGGACCGCCATCGGCATGTTCGTGATCTTTGTCGGCCTGACGCTGGGCATCACCAAGTGGGCGGCCAGCCAGACCAAGTCCACCTCCGATTTCTACACGGCGGGCGGCGGCATTTCCGGCTTCAAGAACGGCCTGGCCATTGCCGGCGACTTCATGTCGGCGGCCTCCTTCCTCGGCATTTCCGCCATGGTGTTCAGCAAG
>CAZPZK010000003.1:0-5080 GCA_964591095.1 uncultured Moraxellaceae bacterium
GATTCTTTTCCACGATTTCTTTTCATTGTTCCATTCGAGGATGTAATGGCTCCAAGCCAGAGTCAATTTGTTGTTGTGGATTAGAATGTAGCACGGATCAGTTGTAGGTATCCACACACCATCATTCTGAACTAATCGAAATGGGACACCTGCCGTGACTGCAATTGCAAAGCGCTGCTCATCGGTCAATTTTTCATTGTCGAAGTGTGTCAAGGCTGCCTCACAATCAGCAGACACCTTGCGTGACAATTCTTCTGAATGCTTCAAGTCCAGCGTTTGACTGGGCCAGTTTGGTTTGTGTGGGAACATCAAGCGCCTGCTGGTATTGGTTTGTTTCGATGTCTATCCAAGGCTTCCAATTCAGTTGCACACAAACGCTGATGCCCAGTCTCGACTGTGCCTCCACAATCCCCGCATGGCAGAGGAGAATAGGAAGAAGAATGTGTTGACTTTGTTTGTGCCGACTCGCGAGCTTTGTTCTTCTCCACACGGATTGAAGCTAGATTGGATGCAATGGAACTAATCTCTTTACTGTGAACACCCGTGCCGGTGGCAGACAATCCAAGATGCTCCAGCTCAGCAAGGCGACTTGGTTGCATGCCGATCTTCTCAGCGAACTCACGTAGGCCGAAACCTGCTGCTATACGAGCTTCATGGATCAATTCACCAATCGGATTCATCGCCATTTCTAATTTGAGACGATGATACTCCCCTTCATTAATAACCTTGGAATTGAACAAAACATTAAGCAGATGATCAGGCGATTGACTCAATAAACGTCCAAGTTGTTTGATTTCCATTGCCGTGTCACTAATCATTTTGATCTCCTCTTTTTCTTTTTGTGTTTGAAGTCTTGTTTTAGTTTTTTGACGTAGTGAGCGTGCCGCTCGGCACGACGCTTCTCATCCCACTTCTTTGCGAGTCTCTGAAGCTTCTTAAACTTCTTTGCGTCAGAAAAGACCCATTGCTCAAAGTCAAATCTAGTTTTGCGTGCAGTGCCGCAACGATCACACTTAATTACGAACAGTTTTCCGTCTTTAACTTTTTCATAGGGTATTCTTGAGTATGACTGTGCAGTCAATCCATGCTGGCCGATGTCCGCGACATTTGAAGATCCACACGTCCAACAATCCCAACATACCCGGCAACCAATGTTATAAAGTTTGGTGATTTTCATAGCACTGGTTGTTTGAGCAACTTGCGTTGCTTCACTGCAATCTTGTACTCGAGCAACGAATCGAGCCCGTTATAGACACACAATTCTTCAATATCAATGTCCCAAATCCTATTTGTATCGTTGGCATGCTCAGCATCGAGGAATGGATGAATATGATGATCGTAGGCCCCAATGCCTTCGTATGCTAACGCTTGAAAGCCCAATCCTGTGCAACCAGGACGAAAATCCACCACGTGTCCTTGGTTCATCGTGCACCAAATCCAATTGTTGACTTCCATCTTCAACACGGCACGTGTCCAACGATCCTCGAACTTATTGTTCTGAGCGATCTTGCCACACGGACTTGCCAACCACGCCTTAAACGCACTGACGACCTTGCCTTGCATCGGGAATGAGATCGTGCGATCTCCCCAACTGATCGAGGTGGTTCTGATCGTCGCCTCTTTGTGATCAGGTTTCAACCGATCTGTCTCGTAGTCGAATGCACCAGGCAGACCTGCTCGTGTGAACTCCTTTACGATCCTCGCCGCTTCACGATCATCAAGGACGACTTCCACTTGCGATTTATAATCAGGGATCTTCTTCCATGGACGTCCTTTGATTTTTGAAATTGCTTCGAGCTGTTGTCGAAATAGTAACGGGGCTGCTGTACCACCTTTTGCATTGTCGATCTCCTTCCTAATGAAGCCCGGATGCCAAATGGGTGTGATCCAAGCATTGTGCTTTTGACTTGGTATATGCCATCCTACCCAAGTACCAATTTCTTTGATCGTCTGATTCCACAAACCACGTAACACTGCTTTGAGTGCATACAAACCAATTGGAATGATAATCTCAGGCTTGTGTTTATTGATCGTCGAGATCAGATTAGGCAAACAATAGTCAACCTGCTTAGCAGTAACTGCCATTCCTTCAGACGGTTGACAAATCAACGTGCTGGTCAGAATGCAATCCCGTCGCAAACTAATCCCAACGTCTGCTAATTCCTCTTCAAAGAATCGCCCTATCGGACCGACCAAATGCTTGCCTGCAGCGTCTTCTTCCTTGCCTGGCGTTTCTGAGACGATCAGGATTCGACGTTTGCCCTGCCCAGACGGTACCATCTTGGGCGTTTTGCATTTTTGATACAGCTGACAGGAACCACACTTAGGAATAACGCCCACAGGTGCTGGGCGTATGAATTCAGACTTTGAAAAGAACCCACTCATTCATTTTCCGCCTAGTGTATTAGGTGCTCTGAAACGTTCCATCAACTTCTCTTCAGCACGCATGACGATTTCACCTAATGAAATTCCTGCCATGAGATTCAAGTGCAGAAAGCATCCAAGTAAATCACCAGCCTCTTCGACTCGAGCCTCATGCTCAGAACGGTCGCGATCCTTGTACAACTGTCCCGACCAGGCAATGCAGGCCGCTTGATACTCACAAGCTTCCTCGATCATATGATTGCTTGCAACTGCCATGTCCACTTCATTCATACTGAAGCCACGCTTACGATGAATGTATCCAGTATGATGCATGTCAGCAACCAATCGATCCAGGTCTTCAACAGTTTCACGAGGCTTTTTGTGCAATGTCATCAGGCCACCTTCGCTTTCTTCTTTTTCTTGACGGTCTTTTTCTTCTTCTCGTCTTTGACCTCGGCGAGCGTGGTCACGTAGATGAATTCCTCATTGCCTGCCCTGAACGCCTTCTCAGACACCTCACAACCGTTCTGATGATACCGCTGCACGAGTTGCCGCAGCATGTTGGGTTTCACTTTGAAACTGAATGGGCGTCCTCCGTAGGTCGCCTTGCGTCCTTCCTTGTACCACCCAAACTGCCCATCGCCCTGTAACTGGCAATGCCCGGGTTTGAGGTCGACGCGAATCTGATCGTCCCCTGAATTGGACGACGAGAACAATTCAGCACGATCAGTCGCTTCCATCAGGCTCTTAGGCAACTTGATGCGATCCCCATGAGCCTCGTCAACCATCATCTTCATGGATGGATATTCGTCAACGTACAACCGACAAGATAAGACTAGCTTGTTAGGATTGCGGAAATGGATGAACGAATCAGTTTGACTGAACTCATTCATCCCGCTGGGAATGATGTGCTGCAACGCCTGCTGCTTGACCAGGATCGATGAAGACACACCCGTCTTGAGATTGAATCGAGCAAACTGATACTCGTCGAAGGACTCAACCCACTTCGGATGAATGTGAATACAAGTCAAATGCCATTTGCCGTCATCGGTACTGACACACTCCTGCACCAGCCCAATGGCATCTACGAATCGTTCAGGCAGCGGACTAAACTTGCCTGGCGACTCGAGGTGTTCAAGCGGCAATTGAATCTCACTCTCCATCGTGATCCCACACTCACGACGTTTGCCTTTGATCTTGAGTTCCGCTTCGTCCTGCGTGACCTCAATGGTCTCCTCAGTGAGCTTTTGCAGAATGCCGATCAAAGGTTCTGCCCGCACGGCACCCACAATGTCGACGGGACTCTTGTAGCGAACCGCAACTTCTTCATTGAACGTGTGAACGTACTTGTCTTTGAAGGCGAAGCACGAAGATTGTTGGATTACGTCACGCGGCGAAAGGCCTGGGGCACACATTTCAAGAGCGTGCAGAAACTTTTCACGATTTACTTTCACGTTATCTTTCCTTTAACTCGCGATTTGCTTTTCGGATAATTTGAAGATGGTGGAGGTGTCTGAAGAACTTAGTGAATGTCCCAAAATCAGAATAGCAGGCATGCAGTCAACTATCCTCGTCATTGGAGGCGGGAGATTTGTCGATCATCAAGATCCGTGTGGCCCTCAACACTCGCAGACGATCATCGTCATCATCCAATTTTTCAAGCGCCGTGCAAACTTCTTTAAAAACGTCAATAGCGCTGACTCCGATCAATCGTACACCTGGTACGTCCTGATCCACCTCTGCCGTATTACTTCTAACCATCTAGCAACTCCCTTAGTTTTTGCTTACGTGCCTTGTTTCGCTTACGACGTTGTTTTGCAATTTGAATGACCAGACGCGGTCGCTTTTGTTTATGAAAGTCCCAAAACGTGGTCATGATATCCAAGTCATGTCCAACTGAGACGCGAGGATCGCCACTCGATCCTGACTTCGCTCCAGCAAAGAAGAATACAAAAATACGACACCTCCTATACTTTGATTCCAAATAGTTCAGTTAGTTTCAACTGGCGTGTCGCCTTCGGGAAAGGCCACGGCCAAGGTTGTCCTGCCTTAGACAATCGTTCGTAGTACTCGATGTTCGCCCGCTCACGCATTTTGGAATCGTTCGAGACACCCGGTTTGATGATCTTGCCCGACTTACTGCGTTTGCCGTAAGGCACATTGATTTCCTTCAACCACTCCCTCACTACGCGGCGACTGTCGCTTCCCATTGATAAATAATGCCGCTGTAGTGAGGGGATCAGCCGACCTCTCCCGCCATTTGATTTGTGTCCGCGTTGCGTGTAAGGAGAAACTGAATCGATGAACAGACGGTAGTAAGGTTTGTCAAAAGCGAAACTGCCATTTCGTTTATGAGGCACAAGTATCTGCCCGTAGAAGGCCATCTTCACCCAAGTCGTGCTGTCCACCGAGTACCACGGGTATCGCAGCATGTATTGGTACTTGGTGATTGCAAACCCGTGCACTTTCAATTTAGGCAATCGACTATCTTGATCGCAGATTACGTCGAAGCAATCGTCGCACCACGTTTGGAAATCACCTCGACCACTGATCTTTCCAAGCGCTAAATAATCGTGACCGCGATCAACGTACTTTTGCACCCAGCGAACAGGTTCTTCCTGATGCACTACCGGTACAGGACTGAGGCCGTGCTGCTTTTCAAAGTAACGTTGATTTCGCCAAGTTCGTTTAGGATCTCCAATCGCATCAACATTGG
>CAZPZK010000003.1:5090-27404 GCA_964591095.1 uncultured Moraxellaceae bacterium
GTCCATATAAGCGTAGAACTCAGGGGAGTCGTACATGGACCAATCCAACTTCCACCCTCGACTGATCGCCGCAGCAATGGGATCATACTTTGCTCCCTTCTTACGCTTCTTGCGTGTCTGATTGATTAAGGCGAACGCCCCACTATCCAAAAAGTGGAGTTTCGTACCGACTGGGAATTCTGTGATCATGTTAGTTCAGCGACTCGCAGCAAATGGCACACAGACTACGTTCTTGAAAACCATGAGGACAGTGACCGGCGTTTTGCAATGCTTCACTGCGTGCTTGTTCACGTTCCTCATCCGTCATGCCTTCCTCACTGCGTGCTCGCTCACAATTTTCGCAATTGCAGACATGATATTCGTGCTCAAGTTCCTCTTCCGTGTACTCGTTGGATGTGTCGTTCAGCCACAGCAGATGTTTCTCTGATGCGATTGCGATCCGACTCAAACTCAACGAGATCCACAACAGGATCGCCAGCCCCAGAATTACTACTGGTGCGTCGATAGTGACCATCTAAACTCCAATCAATCGTAAAAGTTCTGCCCGTGTCTCGGGCTCCTCCCGGAACTTGCCCTGCATACAGGACGTAATCATTTCGGAGCGTTGCTTGTTGACGCCGCGACTGCACATGCAGAAATGTTTCGCGTTCAGGATGCAAGCCGCCGCCTTTGGTTTCAGATGTGTCATCAACGCTTCGGTGGTTTGTCGAGCGATGCGTTCTTGATTCTGGAACCGTCGAGCGTACACATCTAACACACGGGCAAGTTTTGAAATGCCAGCAATCTTCTCATCGGGAATGTATGCAATGTGTGCGATTCCATGAAAAGGCAGTAGGTGGTGTTCGCAACACGAATAGAATTCTACGCCCTTCGCTATAATTAGTTCGTCATAACCTTCAGGTTCAAACTGCGTGAGCATTTCCTCAATATCGGCTTCTTCAAACGCATAACCAGCGAGCAACTCGTCACGAAACGCACTGAGGAAACGTTTCGGCGTCTCTTTCATGCCCTCAGGCAAAAGTTCCAATCCAATATCGTTCTCAGCAATCAACTTGCCGCGACTGAGATAATGAATGAGACTCTTGACTGCGTGTTCGTGAGTTGACTTAATAACGGCTTCTTGCGACATGATTTCCTACGGGAGCTGTAAAAGTTTGTGAACCTGTAAGTTGAAACGATAACCAAACTTCATGCAGGACGCGAGCACGGCATCTCGATTACGAAGATTCGCTGCTTCATCCTTTTCATCTGCCGGTTGCAGATAAATCGGAACAACGTGATCACTTCCATATGGTCGGGCAGGAGCGTACTGCATGCCGAGCACCGACGTAGGCAAACCATCGTTCGGATTAACGTGCCTCGCATCGAGCACATACTTGTACGCATTGACTGGCATGGCAGTTGAGATCGTAGGTGTCTTAGGTGAGCACACGATACACACCATGCCATACGGGAAGTCGGTTTGATGAAGCGTGCCGTTCGTTTCGATCTGCACGATGTAACCGCCGTCCACCAACGTGCGACACAATAATCCAATGCGTTGTCTGAAAGGCTCACCGCCTGTCAGCACAACTAAGCGCTCATGACGATTGGGCAGTTGGTTCAGATCGAACAACGCATTGACTTGAGCATGAATGTCCTCGACGTTTTGAATCCGTCGCTTAGACGTGTAGTCGGTATCACATCCGGGACATTGTAGGTTACAACCAGCAAGTCTGATGAACACGGCAGGCAGGCCCCCGTAGGGGCCTTCGCCTTGTAACGTCCAAAAGATTTCCTGTACATCGAGCCCGATGCCGGTAGCATGATCAGGTTTTTCGGTTGCTTGATTGTTCATGTTGTTATATCGTTTGATGACTCACGATGTTTTAACAGGGCACGGACCAGCATATTCGTACTCAATGGGATCCTCAACGCCGTTCGCAGCAAAGCCTGCTTTGCGTTCGTTGCAACTTCCACAGCGACCACATGCCTTTTCTTGCATCGCGTAACACGTGCGTGTGAATTGGAATGGTACTTTGAGTTCCAAACCTTTTTTGATCACAGCGATCTTATCGTATTCGAGCAACGGTGCGTCGAGGTGCAGCATGCCTTCCGTTTGAATGCTGAGTGCTCGAGCAACTGAATCAACCCAACTGGCACGGCAATCAGGATAGATAAGTGCATCGCCCATGTGCATCCCCATCCACACGGCGTCAAAGCCTTGCGTTTGAGCACCACTGGCGAGGATCGAAGCGAACATGAGATTCCTGGAAGGAATGACAGTCGCTCGCATGGACTCGTCTTCGTAATGACCTTCCGGCAGCGGTGCACCTTTTTCCAGCAACGCGGAATCGGTGAATTGGAAGGCGGACTTCAGATCAATTTCATACAACGGCACTTCGTAATACTTAGCGAGTGCGTCAGCAGCAGGACGTTCAAACGGGTTGTGCTTAGATCCGTATTGAAAGTTGACCGCGACAACCTTTTCTTGACGATGTTTCGCCATCGCCAATAGCACTGCTGAATCAATTCCGCCACTCAGACCTAAGACGATAGACATATGCTTCTCCCTATAAACAGAAAAAAGTGCAGTGCATCATCTCTGACGCACTGCACTTGAAAGTGCAAACGATTGACTTTTGTCGACTACTCGTCGTCGCTCTCAGATGCGACCGACTTTTTCTTCAGCAGTTTGGCACGCTTCATCGCGGCCTTGATTTCGCTCTTGAACTCGGAAGCGCTCGACGGGAACCCGACACCACGCGACCAGCCCGACAACCATGAGCGAATCGTGTTCAGCGACACAGCCTCATCAACCGCTGCGTGACATTTCTCAGCGATCTTGGTCGAAGGCTTCTTCAACCACAGCTTGAAGATCTTGTCCTTGTTCGTCTTGCCGCGTTCACCGCGTGGACCCGTGCCCGCAGACTTCTTCGAGGCCTTGGGCGATGCCTTCGACGGTTTGGCCTTCGTCGACTTCGCAGGCTTCTTGGTCGAGGTCTTTGCGGGCTTCTTCGTCGACTTCGAGCGCTTCGGTGCGACCGCTTCTTCTTCCTCTTCCTCGTCATCGCTGTCACCCGTCACGACGATCTTGACTTTCTTCTTGACCGCTTCGGTCACATCGTCAAGCAGGCCGGACATCTTTTTCGACAACCCGCCGACGGGTGAGTCACCGTTCATCTTTTCGAGTTGGGCAGGCAGCTGCTTCAAACGTGCAGCGAGCTTCGATTCCGTCCAACCCTTCGCAGCGACGCTGCCGAGTTCCTTGAACAAGCGACGAGCGTCCACCGTGTCCAATGCCATCGTTTTCATCTGACTTCTCCTGACATGCGGCTGAGTTGCTCAGCCTAGTTAAAGTGTTACGCCCATTGGCGATAGATGTATATTACGCCCATTTAAGTACCGGATCAACGTGATTTTCTAAAAACTTAGTTGCTGATCCTCGGTAAATAGTCGCATTTGAAAAATAATTTGCCGTGTCGTGATCAATCGGGTACTTGCATCTTCCACGGGTGCTCATCGCGGTAGGCGATCAACGCATCTAAGTGCTGTTGAGCCTTCATCAACTTGCCGTTGCAGACGCCCACTTCGCGAGCACGCGACATCCAAAACAAAACAGTCTCGATTGCCAATTGATTACTTCCCAACAGAGTGAAGACGGGCATGTCAGGATCCTCTTTCATCAATCGATCCCAACGCTCAACGCAGCATGGAGCAGGCATTTGATTTTCCTTATCGCTTGTAATAACAACTGCGAACGCATGGATTTGCTAACGGCAAACAATTGGCCGTGTAGACTTGAAAACCTTCCGGATGTGGTCCTTCACGTGCGACGATCAATTCCAATCGTGCAATCCCGTCACGCATCTCTTGCTCGTTAGCGTTGATGCCCACCATGCACGTGACATGGGCCTGCTTGAGTTGATTGTCCGAGAACGAACTACGTCCTTGTCGCTCGAGTTTGTGAGCCTTGGCATTCGCTTGCGTGGCGGTCACGACGAGTGCGTGCTTTTCGAGTGCGATCTGTCGCAGCTCCTTCCAGTTCTCATTGATCTGATCTCGTTTCTCTTTGATGCCTTTGGGAGCTTGCAGCAGATCCGCGTAGTCGACCACGATCACATCCGGCACGAAGTCTTCCGTGTCTTGCAATCGCATCAACCGCGTCTTAATGTCCGTGACTGACATGGTCGGTTGTACGAGTTGCCGCAGATACGATTTGCGTGACTTCGTGAACTCTTCTCTGAATCGTTTCTGAGCACGCTCGATGTCTTTGATCGTCAGTCCGCGTGTCGTGATCTTCGTTGATCGTTTGAGCGAGTAGCCAGTCGTTCGTGATTTAAGACGAATCGGATAATGGTACTTCATCGCTCGCAGCGGGCGATTGCACAACCGTGCTTGTTGTCGACGAGTGATCTGACTTTCGCTCATGTCACCGATTTGGAAGTAGCAGACTCGTCGACGCTGTTGAACCGCCCGATGCACCATATCGAATAGCCAAAAGGACTTCGTGCGTTTCATTGGTGCTTGCAACACCAAGAAACACTCACGAGCAAGTTGATCTCGATAGAAGTCTCCGACGGGACCTGGATAAGTTATTACTTGCTCGACGTTATGCTCGAAGGCTCGTTCGTGGATGTCGAGTTGCGTGTAAGGATCAGTGAACTCATCAGCATTGAGTTCGAGATGCCTGAACTTATCTACGAACGACTGAGCTCGTTCAAGATCTCCTGCCTCAATACTTTCACTGATGTCTGAACTGAGTCGTTTGATTCGTACTTTGTTAAAGAACGTACCTGCTCGATCCATGAGGTGATCGACGTTGATCCGTTTGCCATTAGCGTACTCATCCGATAATTCCCCAAGGAACTTGCCTACGATCTCGACTGTGGCTTTGTCATGCGTTTGACGCGGTGCCCATTTGTCAAACAGGACTTCGATATCTGCCTTGGGAGGTTTGCGATACTTCTCGTAGTGCTTGATGCACCAACCAGCGATCAGGTTTGCCCACGGCGATTCAAATAAGCCTTTCTCATAGCGTCCATGAATCCTCCCAAGGACTTGACCGTTGACGATCATCCCTGTCAAGATGCGTCTCTCCTCTTTCCCTTCTCGTGATTCTATCTTCATACTTCTATATCGGGTTGCGACTACGTGGGCGTGCCGTGAATCATTCCGCGGTTCAAATCTTTGGGAACGTGAATCGTCATGTGAACGAAAATACTCTTATACGGTTTCAGGTGAGCTGGTATCAATTCATCCTGACAACCCGCGTGCTTAAGGTACTCATACAACTCAGTCGCTTCCCACCACTTCAAGGCTGCAATCCGATCACCAAGATTTTTAAGATCAAATTGATTCATTCAAACTCCTCGATCTCGTCTAAGGCAACATCAGCCTGCAACAACATCGCCAGGACAAACGCATGTCCCATTTTCTTCTTTGGTTCATTGAGTACATCAGCCAGGGACATGTTCAGTGCCTGATGATCGTAAGCGTCGAAGTCGAGTAGTACCAATCGTTCACCGTTCTTCTTTGCTGCTGCATACACCTTCTTCAACGTTCGCCAGGCGTGTGTCTTCAACACCGCACGAGCGTACAACGGTGCGTAGATCGCCTTGCGTGCCTCGATGTATCCTAGTGCTTCACCCCTCCACCAACTGTATTCCGGCACGGCTCCTTTCCCCATTGGGTAGCGATGAGCCTTTTTGTCATTCCAGCCTCTGATTGCCCATTTGAAGTATTCTTCACTTGGTTCACCGTCACCGGCGACATGTTTCTTATAGACTTTTGCGAACTGCCAGGCGTTCTCCATGTTCTTGGATTCATAGTTCCCGTATAACTCACACGGACCAAGCACGAACGGACTCAAGCCTGCTTGCCAATTGTCAGCACGTGATACAGTGCTGATTACTACGTCTCCTGGTTGTTTGGTGTATCGGAATAGAGATAGAACGCTTACGGTTTCAGTTTTCCTAGTATTGCGAGCCATTGCTTTCCGTCTCCACAGTACTCGATTGTTTGCCCAACACAAAATTTTCTAAACCGCGGACAGTCGTAGGTGAACACCTCACGAATCAAATCCCCATTCCACTTGTCCCAGCCTTCTTTGTCCTCGAACGTCTCAGCGAACCAAACGTGAACGAACTCCTCTGGCGTGTGCAATCGCTCTTTGATCCAACGAGCAAGTTTGCGTTTGCCATTCTTAAGTTGATCATCGTCAAGCGACTTGAGGAACTTCTTATAGTTGAGAAGACTAAGTTCAACAGCAACTGCTAACTTATCCGCCGACTCCTTAGGCCAATGAAAATTCATCAACCGTTCCGTGACACGCTTGCCCGACTTTGTGGACTTGACTGTGGGATTTGCTTTGTTGTGCCTTTCCATGGCAGCTTCTATTTGCTTGAACTTACTGACAAACGATGTGACCGACCATACGACTGGTGTGTATTGATCAGCTGCATGCTTAACGTACCATCCGACTACAACTCCTACTAATGCACTTTCTTTATCTCTGGCAAGTTTGGCTAGTACTTTCGACCATGACTTTTTAACTGCTGCGAATGAGCAGTTTCTTTTGTCTGATCGTAGTCGCTTCAACTTAAACAACACCTCCCACAATAGTTTGGCTCGTAGCACATCTTGATCTGTTATCCTTGGTTCAACACAACTCACTGGCAATTTGACTTGGAAGTCATTGGTTAGCATGTCATGTCCATTGGTATGTTTGTTGTTTGTTTTAGAAACTATATTCACTCGAGCGTTCGCTTTGCGACGCTCAGGGGGAACCTTTAGGTTACCCCTTATTACCCCTTGTATATTATGACTGTCATTTTTGACAGACTCGAGTCTGTCATTTTTGACAGACTCGCGATTGACTGACTTAGCGACTATAGACACATTGTCCCACACACATCTCAGGAATCTAGATCTCTTTCCTCCAGCGACTTTAGTGAGTAGTTTTAGTTTCTTTAGGTGTCCAATCATGTGATCTATTCGACCAGCTGAAACGCTTATCTTCTTCGCTAAGTGCTTGGATGATGCGAAGCATCCACGTGAGTCTCCATACTCAGTGAAATTGTCAATCACCAATAGCAGACAGAATTCAGTGTGGCTGATTTTGTTCTGTTCGAGCAATGCGAACAACTCGGGCCTCGCCCAGTTACCACGCCAGCATTCTTTCGGTGTTTCAATTTCCATAGCACCACAATAAAGACAAGTCATAGGACATTGATCGCTCGCGTAGAGGAACAGGCTCAGCCAGAAAGGCAGAGGTGCAAGCAATCGTTCGGGATGTAGGCCCTAGTCCTATGACTTGTCTAGCTCATTTGATTTGGTTGTCCTGTTCCTCTTTCACATGCGTGATCGTGTCCTACATGACACGAGGCACCATCATATCAAAAACAAATAATAACGCAAAGTTTGTAGCGACGGTTTCGCATCATGATTTACGATGTGAAAAAATTCTGAAAAGAAAAAAGTGTCAGGATCATATCTTAACGCAACATTTTGCGTAATTGCTTCAATTCTTTCTCCTTCGCAGAGCCCGCGTCCTTGGCATCGAGGATCACATTGCGAGTGGGTCGACCTTTGAAAGGAGCGAGTTTGTCCATCAATTGATGTGCTCGAGCTTGACCGTCAGGCGTGGAGTCAAAGCAGATGATGCGATTGGGATACTGTATCATGCGTAGCACCTGCGACTCCGAGTAACTCGTGCCCAAGGTCGCCACAGCACCTTTGCCAATCTTCCAAACGTCGACAGGACCTTCGCAAATGATTATTGAGTCCTTGCAGTAGTCCTCGCCGTATAGCACTGATTTGCCAGGCAATTTCTCGTCTTCTTCAGCCGCTGCGATATACCGCTTGGTTGCACTGTCATGAATCGCACGAGTCGTCCACGAAATAATTTCCATGTCGAAGAACACGGGAATCCACAATCGCCACTGTAGGTACGCTGACACGCCTATGCCTTTGACGCCCCACAAGGCCGCAATCGTTTTGGGATTCAGGCCCCGCCGCATCAGGTAGTCCTTGTGAGCCTGCTGCATGTCCTTCAGGTTCGCAGGCAGTTTGACGGCATCGCGAACGATCTTTGGACGTTTCTGATCCGATAGTAGGAGCGGATCAAATGTCTCGAGCAATTCCTTGACTTCGCTGAACGTCGATTGCGTCAACGCCATTAGGGCATCGACTAGTCGTTTCGGGCCACAACTCCAACAATTATAAAATTTGTTTCTGATGTTGAAGCCTAGTCGATAGTTTTCTGGTCCGACATTGCAGAAGGGGCAATCAGTTTGGATGAATCCTCTGGTTACATGATGATGTTCTCCGTATTCAACATATCGAATTCCGTATTGGTCATAGATTTCTTTGATGTTCATGCGTCCGCGTATCTCTGATTATTTTGAAGTATACCAATTATGGTCATTGGTGAGACTTGATATTTTATTGCATATTTTCTTGCAAAGGCTCTTCGTGACAATCCCCACTTTTTGAATCGTGTTCTCAGGCCGCGGACTTGCTTGTTTGTGAATTTGGCTTTTCCTGATCTCTCTCCTCTACTGTGACCGCCTTGAATCAATCTATCTGCCTGATTTTCTTTTAGTGTTGCCCAACTCAGGTTAGTGAGTTGATTGTTTGTTCTTGTTGCATCAGGGAAGTGTCGAGCCTCGTGTCCTTCAGGACAAGGACCTACGAAGGCTAGTAAGACCAATCGATGTACGAGGATTGGTAGGTCAATTTCGTCATTGTGCAGAGTTACTCTAATGTATCCTGAGTTGTGTGGTTTTCGTTTCAGTAGTTTCCATCTGCCTTTGCGGAAACTCCAAACTGAACCGTCAACACCCACTCTGTATTTTGGGAATCCCAAGAAGACTAGATTTCTGTATCTAATCTTTTCCATCTCAGTCTCCTTCCATCCTGTAACTTTGAAGAACTTCCACGGCCTCCACCACTGAGACAGGAAACGTGTAAGGCTTTGTTGCCAGTTGTCGCATTTCGTAATGAATGCAAGCGAGCATAGCAGCGTCACGAATTTCACTAGGTGTGAGTAACGTCTGGTGAATCATCGCTTCCAATTGATCGACCATGGTGTGGAACACCGTGTCGTTCCTGTATCGCATCTCGGGCGTGTTCATTGTGAACTCCAAAGCAAAAAATTTTTTAGGTTTTGGCCTGTACTCGCCTACGTACCTTCTTGATCGTTTTCTTCTTGCGTGGTTTCTTCTTTTTCAGTTGATGGATTTCCCGCTTCTCACGTTGCTCAGCGAGCTCTGCACGCCGCTGTAGGGCCTCGATTTCCCCTGTGACGCAATCACTCATGAACTGCAGCATCATCGCTGTCATGGTGCGTCCTCGGGCGGCACAGTAGGCTTTAAACTTGTCCTTCAAGTCACGATTGACCTTGCGTAATACAAGATCACCATTATTGGGCGATGGTGTGTCCCAATTGATTGGTTCGTCTGACATGATGCTCTCTCTCCGGTTAGATGTAAAGTTCTTTGCCTGCGAAGGTACGTACCACGTAGGCAAGTATCGATTCGCCAGGTGCGGCGTCGGTAATGTACGAGAAGTCGGATGCTTTGACTGGGTCGAAGTAGACATGGAAACAATCCAGGGTGAGGCCTCGTTGCATACAAAACTTGATCAGTTCTTGTGGCAGGAATTTACCCGCCTTGCATTGCGTCAACAAGTTCTGATAGCTGATGCTATCTTCCTTCGGGAACAAATGCCCGATCAAACAGTTGGGATCCCAACACCATTCCTGGTTGATGGGTTCCACGACCACGTGATTGAACATCTCCCCCAGCGTAGCACACTCACGATGTCTACTGCGAACTTCCTTGAAGGAGACGATTCGCATTTGTGGACGATCAATTAAAAAACTAAGTCCCATAGGTTTTCCTTTCTTATGCTGCCTTTCGTTTAGCAGCTTTCACTTTGAGTTTGAAGACGACGCTTTCAAAGATGTCATACTCGCTCTGTTCTTCTTCGCCGTCTAAAATAGAATCGAACGTTTTTTGCTTTTTCATCAACGCCTTGCATAACGTGTACTCAATCGTGTTGCGAGCGACGAGGAAGTACACGTTCACCTTGTTACGTTGTCCCATGCGATGGACACGAGCAATCGCTTGCGAGATCTTCTGCGGCACCCAGATGAACTCGGCAACTACAACGTCACTGCAAACATGTTGCAGCTTGTTGATGCCCGTTCCTGCTGCGAGGATGTTGCCGAAGAATAGACGTTTGGTTTTGTCACTGGCGAATTGATCAATCGCTTGTTTGCGTTTGCGTCCTTTAATACTACCGTCGACGAGCACTGCTTGCTTCTTGTAATGCTCGAACAACGGTTTGAGGAAACTGCGATGATACCCAAACACGACCAGCTTGCGATCCGTGCTCGCTAAGAAGTCATCGATCCACTTGATGACTTCTTTTTGTTTTTTCTCAGAGACGAGTCGCAACAAATGACCGAAGCGTGAAATGCCTGGTGCTGCGAGTACGCCACGAATCGATTTCTTTTTGCTGATCAACCAAGTGATAATGTCATGTTCCGCGTGTTCGTAGTCCTTACGTTGAATGTCGAGCGGGACGACCGTCTGCCTGATCGGGGGCAATTGGGTCAGGACCTCCTTCCTCCTACGACGAATCATGAGGTCCTGTCGCAGCTTCGCACGTAATTCAGGGATATTGTCCGCCCCTTTGTACGTAGTGCCCCACAAGGTCCTCTTGGGCTTGCAATAACGCACGCCAAAGGGCAGGAACGAGGGGTATAGGTCGGGTCGAATCAGGTTCAATAGCACGAACATTTCAGCAGGGCAATTTTCAAACGGCGTGCCTGTCAAACCAAAGATGTATTTGCAGCGACGCCCGATTGATCGCAACGCTCGAGATCGTTGTGTCTTGGGGTTCTTCGCGAAGTGTCCTTCGTCGACGATCAGTACCGACGGGTCTAATCGCTTGAGGAAACCCTTCCAAGCAAACGCAATATCCCAGTTGAGTACGACAACCGGCGGCAGGTATTTTGGCACACGTGAAATTGGTGTCCGTCCTTCGAGCACCCATGAGTTCAAATTGGTATGGGTGCGAATTTCATCTTCCCAACTCCAGACGACTGTCTTAGGACAAATGACTACTATAGGACGTTGTCTTCTGAGTGGTATGCCTGCGTACAACGCCTGCAAGCTCTTACCAAGCCCCATGTCGTCTGCTAATATGCAGCGACCATTGAAGCGATTTTTCATTCTAAAAATTCCAACTTTTTGGAATGGCAACGGTTCTGTCTTGAAGATTGTTTTTGTCATGTCACATGCTTCCATGTCTTGCGTCTGATCGCAGCACTCATTGTTGTTATTGATACGTTGTACTTAACTGCCAGTTCTGCAACTATGCCTTTTCTTGGGTTCTCATGAACCGCTTTCCTCGCTGCTGCGACCTTGACAGTGTTAAGTTTGGCTTGGTAGTGTGTGTTGCCCTTGGCATACACTTTATCTCTAAGTTGCCCGTTTTTGTAAGCGTCACGTGAATTTTGACTATGTGCCCCCCAACATAAATTGTCTTCGTGATTGTTTGCTTTCACATCATCGAGGTGGCGAGCTTCCATCCCTTTAGGACGCGGACCAATGAAAGTTTCTAATACTAGATGATGTACGAAGCGATACTCTTCTTTCCCCTTTATGCACAGTCTCACAGCAAGATGATTGTCCCATTTGCCGTTTCTGGTATGCTCAAAGGCTTTAAGTATTTTGCCTTTTCTGTGGACGCGACTGAATCCTCCAGAAGCATTGTACTGAATGATTATTCGATCTACTGACTTGACTCGTCCATGTGTTGATACCTTGTAGTGATGCTTGTACCCAGCTATCCAACGCCATCTTTCTTTCTTGGTCATTAGTAAGCCCGAACCTCCCAAACAAACATGTTGGTCAATAACTGACCGACTGGGATCGTGAACGTTGAAAACTCGATGATGTGTTCTGGGAAGTCAGTCAGTAAATCGTCTAACCATTCGTAGTCGCCCAAATGCATTTGCGAACGCAACAACAAACGTGCTCGAGGTCCGCTGATGTGATTGGGTTCCGCTTCCAATGCAAGTCGCATCGGTTGACGGTTATACGTGTAATGCAAGTTGAATCCGTCCCACTCCCCTTGGATACCACGTTTGTCATCGGGAGGCGATTCGCTGAACACGATGCCTGCTTGCTGTTGACTCGCAGGCAGCTTGCGTACCCGGTCACGCAACTCGCAGACTGGCACGTGGTACAGTCGAACTGGATTCATCACTTGTAAGGAACGCAAGGACACATGCCCTCGATAGCCGCTGGCGTCTACATCTTCGATGCTTCGCCACCAACGTGGATAATTACCAAATCGTCCACGCTCTACCAAGTCATACATCTTGCGTTTCGTATCGACTACTGTCATTTATCTTTTCACTGTCTTGAGGGAATCTTCGACCAATTTGTTGTCAACGATTTTGAACGTGCAAAGGACGTTGATTCCACGCACTCCAATCGTTGTGTGCATGTGTACCATGCGATCTTCAACTTTGAAATCTACTTCGTAGGCAGTCCAACGTCCTCTGTACTCGCCATCGGGCACTGTGGTTTCTGTATAGAACTTTCCCATTGTTCATCCTGTTAGACCAAAGAGCTCAGGTTCGTCTGCAAAGAATCGCACGTCTTTGAAACGACGTTTGATCAAGCGGTGGGTGTCGCACACTATGTGAATGTATCTCCCGCCACGAGGTCCTATTGTGCAGTGGGTTGCATATCCTTTGATAAATGGACTGTGTCCGAGACGAACCCACATAAAGAACCCGCAGCGGATGCCGTGCTGTCTTGCATAGTTATATCGTTCCCAAGCTTCTACTGCTTTGCCGTCGACACGATTGTAGACCGGCAACAATCGATAGCGTGTATCAGTCTCTTCCATGATCACTCCAATACGGGTAAGGATTTGGTCGTCATCGTAATGATTACTGAGTCATGCATTGCTCCTGTGCCACGGGCAGCCCAGCCCAGGGAAGTCATCGCCGTCCACCCCACGTGTCGATTTTGTGAATCGATGATCGGGAACCAATAGTGGATGCTGCTGAACCATTCACCCATGTTGCCTATGAGCGTTTCATAGGAGATTGGTTTCTTTTGTCTTCGTGCAAGTGGTTTTGCTAAATCAAAACTCTTCCCGTACTGAGGCAATGGGAAGGGGTTGTCAAATAATCCAAACATGATCGCCCTCCTAATAAGGAATGATGACTGGTGTGAGGCCTGCTTCGGTCGCAGCCTTCACCATGTCTTTTGTGCCTTTGGATTTCTCAATGTTTCTATGAAACGCTAATACGAAGTCGGGTTTGAACACGTGCAGCATTTTGCGATTGCGAATGGGACCCGCTGCCAAGCCTAATAACGTCCATTGAGCAGGATACGATTTGACACGGATTCCCATATTGTCGGCAACGCATCCTCCTTGCTTGTCAGCACCATCGCAGTCGCCGTGCCCGACCACCTTCACGTTCTTTGCCTTACGAAGTTCGCGACGGATCACTATCGGGAAATCCCACTTTCGATCCCCACAGATCAGAATCCTCTCGGCTGTCTCTATCGATTGGGCCTGCACTAGTGTCAGTAGTTTCGGGTTGTACTTTTTGAACAGTTTCGGAACTGGGCTGGTTGTCATTTTGTTTTTGTTGTGCTCGGCATGTGTGAGTGCGATGTGGTGTTGATCCTGGTATCTCACTTATGATCGTACCGCAACTATATTTTGTGTACTCGTCCTGTTCGGCTTCATAAGGAGCGGTGCAAAATCGGCACGTCCATTTCAGTCGAGGATTTTCTTTCGGTGGGACCTCTTCACCGATCAATGGCGCTGATGCAAGCGAGTCAGCGTCGATCAATCCAAACCCTCCGGTCTCGAGTTTAGCAAACCCGATGTGGTGGCGTTGATCAAGTGCGTTTTTTAAACTGTGCAAGAATCCAATGCTTAGTAGTTTGCGACCTCCAATCTGCTTGAGAGTCTTTGTACTGATGCGAGCACGTTTTAGATTGCGGGCCTTCATCAGGTCAGCAATTGCGTCAGCAGTGGCGATGAATGAGTTTCTAACTGGCATTGGATTCTCCTTCCTGTGCGTTTTTGATTATGACCGCCGTTGCGTCCGTACCATCAGCCAGTTTGAGAATGAAATCTTTCACAACACTTCTCCTTTGTGAGGATTAACGTAAGATTGGTTTTGCGTCGATCATGCGACCGAGCATCATGCGAGGCGTTAGTGCAGGCTGGATCTTCTGTTCAATGTCCCAGAAGGCATCGTTGATCCGTTCCGCGTCCCATTCGTTGAGGTATTCACGTAAGGCCCTGCGAATGACCCGCAGCCCGTCACGATCAGCGATCATTAGGGCAAGGTCGAGGTCAGGGTGCAGTACGTGATTTACTATCGTGCGGGCATCGTGACTGAGCTCATCGAGGAACTCCATGAAATGAGAATGATGACGCCCAATCTGCTCAGGCGGTGCGTCCTCGATGTTCAGTGTGAGACGTTTCGCCTTCTTCCGTCGCATCTCGAGCATGCCGGTCCAGGCCTTAAACGAAATGAATTTGTCGAGCGAACCACGACTGGGTATCCATTGATGCACTGCAACTACAGTCCACCACAGGGCCTCAGCATGCAATTCATCCCAGTCGCCGCCATACCGACTCTGGAACTTGCTCACGAGCTTGCGAAGGAAGACAGCCCGTGTGCGATAGATAGCTTCTAGTCTGGTTTTTGAAACCACAACCCAACTCCTTTATATCCATAAAAATCGAAACGCTCGAGTCCCCGCCAATTGAGGAAGCCTCGAGCGTTACAGTCGTTGCATTTCGATTTGTGCTAGGGTTTCTTTTTCCTCCGTGATTTGAGTCGCTGTTCCAATTTGCGTTCGAGCATGGGCAGATCGCTCATGTCGCAACGTGGGCGTGGGTTGGTCGAGTACTGATGAATCACCTTCGGTTTGCCCAACGGCCCGAGTCCGACAACCACCCGACCAATCTCTTGCTTGTCCGCCAACTCGATGAACGTGAATGAGTTGACGTTGCGACTGTGATAGCGAAACGTGATACGAGCGTGACCGCGTTTGCGTTCACGTGTCAGATCCATTACTTGACGACCAAGGCCTTTGAGGTGATCCAATGCCTCATAGCGAGTTAACTTCCGTTGTGTAGTAGTCTCCACTACCGTGCTCCTGTGTGTTGTGCCGCGTGAATACGAAAAGTGCCTCTTCTCGTTCCCTGCCTCTGTCGTTATTAGAATTCAAGTGGTAGCGTTTTTGTGAGCGTGCTCACGCCCACTTTGCTTTCGCTGATGCGACGAACTTGAGTTGGGCCGCTCACATCGATAATTTCACCTGATGCAGGTGAGTAGATGCGAACGTAACCATGTCCGTCAGCATGAATATATTTTGCGTAGACAACCAGTCCGACCATTGGTTCGGGACAATCCCGCCATCCAATTTCGATGACGCGACCTTTCACCTTTGAAACCTTTTCCCTGCCCCATCGATCACCAGGACCGAGTGCAGGCTTCTTGGGCATGCTCGACACTGCGGGATCGATGACTTGCTTTGTGGTTGTCGACATTAGAGAATCTCCTTTGTGTGGGTCACACAGCTATTGAAAATGCGGGCCTGTGTGACATGTCGCAAACGTGACATTGTGGATATATCGCGGATTCTGTCAAACAAGGATTCGCGGGACGATGAACGCCCTGCGAGGTCCCCTGCGTTGACCCGTCCCGCGTTCGCACGGGATGACCCGTAATCGACGATCAGGACGGGACATTGTGCGTTGATAGGACCCGCACGGGTTTGTGGTAATTTGTTCATATTGTCAAGGATTTTCAGGATTTTTCTGATTCTTTTTGAGCTCCTCGTTTTCGTTTTGCAATCGTTCCATTTCTCGATCCATCGCCCACATGACGCGAATGACATCCACACCTTTAGGAGCCTCCATCAAGTGGATGATCGCTGATGTTCCTTCAGGATAACCACGTGGAGGTGATTCGAGGAACTCGACACGCTCACGCAATTGCTCACGTTCTTTTTGTAGTTCCGTCATTATTTCAAGTATTTCAGTTTGAACAGCTCCTCGCATGTTGCGGATTGCTTGACGTCCGTCTGCCGCACGACCAGCCCAGTTGGCCTGGTCTACATTATCGACGGCTTCAATCGCTTCATTCTCGAAGGCTGTCATCAGCCTTTCCAGTACATTTAGATACGCTGGCTTCCTTGGCATCGATTCGCTCCTTTGCTTTGATGATGGTTTCCAGTTTTACGATTTTGGTACGCAGTTCTGCATTCTCCTCTACAAGAGTCGTGAACTCAGAGGCGATCTCAGCAGGCAATGTTTCACGAAATGCCAGTCGAACTGTCATCCATTGATGTTCTTTGAGTTTAATTGCCTCTGGCAAGATTTCAAACGCTCGTAGTATTGCGTTGTCGACTCGTTTCATCAGCCTCATTCGCTTGGCGAATTCCTCAGTCGCTTTAGCTTTGCTGACGTTTTGAAGAAATCTGCTCATGGCAACATCTCCGGATTCTGTTCACGCAACGATTGTCCATTAGGACAGATGCAGAAGTTTTTTCTACCCACTGAGAATCCCGCTGCAGTTGTCACACCAGTTGTGTCGATCACACCGCGATTGCCACACAGACTACAATGGGCGTCGCAGACGTAATGTGCCAACCAATAAGTTTGTACTGTGTCTTTAATTTCACGTCTCGTGGTTTTATTTTTGTTCATCGTCTAAATATCCTGTAGGAACTTTGGTTAGTCTGTCGCGATGGATGATTGAGCCTTTGATCTTCGTCCACTTCAATCGTGAACGTCCCACACCTGCCCAACGAAAACCCCAATGACCACGACGGTAATGGGCGGACATCTCTGAGCCTTCACGTTCGTCCGTGCACTCACCAACGATCCAACCCACTTTGCCTCGCTGATGTGCTCGCTCTGTGAGGCGTAGGACAACTTCAGGATCGATTGTGTTATCGAGCAGGCGTGCTTTATCACGGTCGAGCACATCCGGTATGATCAATTCAGGATCCTTCTCGAGTAGGCACACACCCAACACCACTCGCAATGCTAGCGGCAAATGGCTATCCATGTCATTTGCCTTGTTGTTGGTTATATACGTTGTGGTTTTTTCACAATCGGTACTAGCAAGTGCTTCAAGTGGTTTGTCACGATCACACACAGACACGAGGTTTTCAATCATGCCGTCTGTGCGTTGACAGACGATGTTGATGACTGCTTGTCTTTCACCGTTGTCTCTGACTGCCGTGACACCACCCACGCCCGCGAAGATGCAATTGATCAAGCCGCCAAGTTCGTGTCCTTTTGCTAGGCGAATGATCAACGTGCCCGTGTCAGTAGGAATGTCGAGTGTGCTGACAGGGACATCGAGTTTAGTACGCAGTAAAGCGTCGACGATCTTTGGGTACACAGAAAAGTACGGACGGCGATTGAATACCCAAGCGGTCATGTTGGCGAAATAAGCTACTCTGATTTTCTTATCTGATTCGTTGATGGCTCCTCGATCACATTTTGCTTGTTGCTGTTCGCGGTAACGATCAATTACTTCCTGCAACTCCTCTGCAGACTTGACTTTCGGCAGTGAATCAGGAATGCCATGCCAGTCATGAAACTTCAACATTATTTGCTTCCTTTATCCCACCAAGGTTTGGGTCGTCCTTTGTATCCGTACTTTTTATACTTCGAGCGTTTCGCTTTCTTTTGTCGTAGCATGCCGGCTCGTGCCTGATCCCGCTCACGATCAAGCGCCGAGCCGTTCTTCTTTCCTTTCATGCTAATTTGGTACTCTTCTGATGGTTCCAGGCTCGCTTCTGAGCAAGTTGTGTGTCGAAGTCTTGGGATAGATCGTAACATTCCATTAGTCGCTGCATTGAGTGCTTCCCATCAGCGTACTCTTGGATGATTGCGTCAACGTCCTCCTCGGGTTTGATGAACTTCGGATAGTCCTCATGCTCGAACGTGTCACACACTACGAGCACGTGCGTAGCACCTTCCTCTTTGCCTCGTCGCAACCATTGCAGGATGTCTTCTTTGGTAGTAGCCATTTGAATCTCCTTCAATAAAAAGAGGCTGGTACTGGGATTGTTGAGCCTGATCCGCTCGCCCAGTACCAGCCGTCACACAGTTTTGATTGTTAGACCTTCATGATGAATGAAGGATTGACGTACTCAGTCAACTCGCCCGGTTTGACTCGTCCAAGTTGAACCTCTTTGATTTTGATGACAACAGTCATACCCACGAACTTTTCAAGTTGCGGGTATTCCACGAGGTCCTCTCGCAGAATTGTATACTGCAAGTAAAACTCGATTTTGGAATCGTTGTCGTCAGAGACGCTGAAGCGTTCAATGCTAGAATAGTTGTGAAACAGATGACCCACAACCAACTGATGGATGCGTTGACGATTCTTGCGTTTGAGTTTAGGCCAACTGCGTTCCTTTGTAGCGACCTCTTGTTCCGTACTTGCGAGTGCGCCGTCCTCGTGAAGTTCACTGGTGTTGCCCGGCTTGTCGGTTTGCATGATTGTTTTCCTTTGTGAGAGATAAATTGTAAAAGTCCCCTTGCATCAATCTACTTTGATTAATTGCCAAGGTATTAGTTTTCTACTCGATACAAATTTAATTCCTCCAACCCTTTCTATGTTTTTAGTGTTTAGTAGTTTATTCAAAATGCTACGCACTAAGATTTCTTTTCCTTTAACGTTTTTGTTGCCTAATTCTTCGATTGCACGTACTCCGTTTTGTTTATGCGTCCGTCGTCGGGTGTACTGCTTGCCACCAACATCCAGTGGTATGCTTACAAGGGCAGCTAATTGGCACGATGTTAAAGGACCCCTCAGTGCCAATTGCTCCAATATCTCCGCCGTGATTTTTTCACGTATCGAAAAATTACTTTTTGATTGCATTTTGCAAACTCCGAATTACTCGCTTGACCACTGCCTCACAATCTTTGTAATCGGTGCTATCCTTTTTCATTTGAAGTTCAGTGAGGTTCTTGTGTCTATTTAGAAAGTTGTCGAGTGTGACGAGGTACTTAATGAATTTTTTCCTTTCATCGCTTTTGAGTAGTGGATTTCCTGACCTTCCTGCGGATTTGATTCTAAGCAAATCGCTTTCTATTTCTTGCACTCGGACTAATTGTTTCGCCTCCGTGCCTTTGCTTTTTATTGAGTTGGCAAATGCAGTGGCGTCAGTTACTGTGATTGCGTATTTGAAACACAGGTCAGCAAATTCACGCAGCACATTGTCATTGGACAGTCTACTGAGTTTCAACCAAAGGGTCTCACCAAGAATTTTGGTGAATCCCGCAATTATGGCCCTTCGTCTTGTTCTGTGGATGGCTAGCGCAATGTTGATCGTGTTTTTTTGAAGTCTGAACAACTTTGCCACGGTGTCCACACTCGTCCCGTGGCGCTCCATCATGTCCAATGCGTAATTTGTGAGTTCCTCAGAGGTGAGTCGTACACCTTCTTTGGCATTGGATTGAATGGCGACAAGGTACTTCATCTCTTCAGTGGCATCCTCGGGATTCATCAAATAGCAAATTACCCATTTGCGATTTGCCCGAGCAGCTGCATGGGTTCTTTTAACCCCTGCGAGGATTTGATATTTGTCGCCGACCTTGGTTGCGATTACATATGGGAAGACGTCTCCGTTTTGCATTGAGACGGTGTATTCATCAACTACTCCTTGGTGATAGTTTTTGTCAGCACGTCCGGGATTGGAATCCGTGAGCTTCCAATCTACGCCTGCAATTGAAATTGCTTCTACTGTAAATCTGCAACTCAGTTCGTTCAAAGTGCTCTCTGCCTGCGGGTGTGGCATCCATCCTGGCACTTTGTTGACAGCGGGAATGATTGCCTTTTGTGTTTTGTTGGTTTTCTTAGCCATTTCAATTTTTCCTTTGTGGAAAGTAAATGTGAAACATGTTGGGATGTGAAACATGAGTGAACTACACTGTGAAGCCTGGGCATTCGATTGTTTTTACTTTGACTGAACGTACCAGACCGGCGAATGTCAGACTGCAAAACCGTTTTTTAATTTTGAATTGTTTGCAGTAGTTATCTGTCACTGTGACTGAGATGCGATCATCATCTCCTTCCGTGAAGTTGTAGTGGCATCCTTCGTTGTAGGCAAACTCGATCATCTTGCGGATACGTCGACGTTGTTTGCCACTGATCTTGAGTGACTTCGGTCTCTTCTCCTTCTTCGATTTGATGTGTGGTCCGATGGTGACGGGGGCGTCTGCGACTGCGGTCATGTCATTGTCCTTTATGGTTGGGGAAATTGAAGTGGTTAGTGGTTCGACGGGAATCATTACTCCTCCGTGGTTATGTTACTTAAGGTTTTGGGATCAACTACAATTTCATGCTCGCCTCTCCCTTGAAAGTAGGCGAGCACGTGTTCACGTTTCACTTCTGCACGGTACAGTTTGTGTGGAAATCGTTGGGATCCTTTGAAGCGATCCCTGAAGAAGATCGCTTTGTCACGCATCAAGGTCCAACTCATACCCCATTTGCCATTGACTCCTCCACGCCAAATGGTGAGTACTTCAGGCATGTTGGAAAGTGACAAATCTTCCTCGGGTGACATGATGTAGACTCGTCGACCTGAGCGATCACAACGAAACAGATCTAACCACGCTCGTCGATTCTGCCAGATGTTCTCTGAATCGATCCACAACGTACCAAGTGTTGACCAATACATTTGATTGGTCATGTCGTCATTAGCGACTTCCAGGAAGGCCGTGATTCGGTGTGGACGTTCGTGCCTCCACACGTATCCCACGAAGTCACGCTTGGCTTTCAATTTGGCTACATGTTCAGTGATGAACTTGTACCGTACATTGATCACAGCATTCATCTCAGTGTGATACGGGACCTCATAGACGAGCGGATGCCGGATCGCCTTGAAAGGGCCTATGTCTTCGATATACGGTTCCAAAGCGGGATGCAGGTCCTCCTTGCGATTCATCAGTTCTTCAATGGTCTCCTTAAGAGGCATCATTTGATTCTCCTTACATGACTTGAAGGTGTGGTTCTGCTCGTTCAGTGCTCTCTGGGAGTTGTAGAGTTATCGTTGCGTGACGTTCACACAAGCCTTGTATTTCGTAATCGCTTGCATCTATGCCTCTTTCGATGAACCAATCTTCAAAAGCACGCTGATCATAGAAGTTGCTCTGGAAAACTAGTACGACATTCCTTTGCTTGTTCATTAGAACTAGCATTTGATTCTCCTTCGTGATAGGAAGCACAATGAACCGATCACAAATAACACAATGCAGTTTGGTTCGGGCACTGCTGCACCCGTCATGATCGTCCCGTAATTGCCTCTCCATATCGGGTATTGACTCATGTTGTTCGTTTTCCTCATGATCACGTAGTCCGTACCGTCGACGATTCCATTTCCATCGAAGTCGCCATTGAGATCACTGGGCAATGTTATCTTGAGGAAGTATGCATCGTAGTTGTTGAAGTCCGGTAACGTTAATTGCAACTGCCCATTAAGCGTGTAGAAATTATCGTCAATCGCAAGCACCGGTCCTGTCGACGCAGCAGTCTCAGTGTTGTCGATCCATTCGGCTGTCACGTGTACCCGCCCGTTGACGACAAGGAAAGGAACATTGTGCAGTCCGTTCAAATTGATCTCGACTACTCCTGAGGTGTCGGTACGTCCGACAAGTGCATACGCAACTCCTGCGTCCTGCGTTGCCAAGGCATCGAGTGACACGCCTGACGTTGTGTCTACCGTCAAACCGCTCATCGTGCCGTAACGCTCATAGACCCAGTAAATGGATCGAGGATCGTTAGACGCAGTCAACAAGCCGTCGAGGGACGTATCAAAGCACGTGTCCCAACAAGCTTTCGCAGACGATTCGATTCCGTTCTTCTCGATCACGTTGAGAAAGTAAGGCACAGCTCCTGCTTTGTAGTTCTCCGTGTAGTAGATGTACTCGTTGATTGAGATTCGACTTGTGTCGATCCCGTTCGTGATTCCAAATTGACGCAATGAGTTGATCTCGTTTTGCAATTTGTGATCCCATGAGTGCCATGAGATAACATCGGGCAGTACGTCGTTTGCTTTTGCATAGGTGAGGAAGTTCTCAACGCCCAAGTTCGTGAACCACCAATAGACTGATGTGCTTGGACCGACGATAGTTGCGTTGGGATTTGTTTCCCTGATGGCGTTTACGCCTCGCTTCCACATCTCGAAGTACTGTGCTTGACTGCGAGGCCAGAAGCCTGGTTGATCAGGCTCGTTCCAAAGATCAAAG
>CAZPZK010000004.1:0-16132 GCA_964591095.1 uncultured Moraxellaceae bacterium
AGCCAGCTGGATGCCTCGGATGACCGGCTGAGTGATCTGATCTTTACGTCGTGGAAGGAAGTATTCGGCGCGGCGGAATTCACCATTTTGCTGGAATTGCTGGTGGCCAGCCGTCGGGACTCGGAGCTGTCATCGATGTTGCAGCATTTGTGGATTGCCGCTTTCGAGACGTTGGGGACGGCGGCGGATCATTATCTGGTGGGCAAGACCGAGAAGGATAATGTGCGTCACCTGATGGTGTTGTCGCAGTGGCTGCTGCGCGGCATGGCGGCGGACAAGCATCTGGTGTTCAACGAGCAGGTGCTGGAGCATTATCTGAAGTTGTGGTGCCAGTTGCTGGCGGGGCATTTGCGGGCGAAGGGCGATGTGTCGACACCGCCGCCGCGGCCGGAGTTTTGGGATATGACGTTTGCGGGGTGAAACGTCATTTATTGCGCTTTAGCCGGAACGTAGGCAGGTTTTGGCTCAAGTTTTAGCTTGTATAGCAGGGATGCCGGATTTTCCGCCGTGATGTCCGGTTTGATGATGTTTCCGCTGGCATCGATGATGCTGCTGTATTGGTCCATCAGGACGGGCATGGCGAAGCCTTCAAAGGTATTATTGGTGATGCGGACGTTACGACTGCGCTTTAAGACGATCGCCGGCACACCCGGACTACCTGTTTTTGAGGAAAAAACATTCCCATCTATAACTGCGTTATCGGCGCAAGACAAGTATATACCTACAGCATGATCATACGAGGAAATTCCAGCCTGATTATGCTGTTTGTAAAACGGACTACTACTTTTGTATACAACGTCATCAGGCTCACCTCTCACTACGGAATAATAAATACCCGAGCCTTTCACAATGAATCTATTGTCACGGAATAAAAAATTGACTCCAGAAACATAGATTCTATTTAATAAAACTATCGATCTCTCGATATCAGCATCATCTGCCATGACATTTCCACTACCACCAACCAAAACCATATTTTCAAAACTAATACTTTTATTGGCCATTTTCCGCTGATAACTTCCACCCCCGTTCAGATATCCAGCATCTTCTATATCATAAAACATCTCGCCTATCCCGAATGCATCAATTAATCCAAATGAGATTCCATTTCTCACTACCACATCATCTATCCCAACTTGGCTTCTTCCTACCCACACACCACCTTGAGCATGGCGATTCGAATAGACACCGAATCCTCTCATATCAACAGAAACATGACTGATATTCACATAAAATGCACCACTACCTGACACTCTATGCCCTCCGGATAGAGCCTTGCTTAGTAAGGACTCCTTTTTCTCTCCTATATCCCCATCAGCCATGTCTCTTTCCAAGCAATAGTTTCCAGGTCGAGATGTATCAAAGTTCAAAAGCCCAGAAGCACTTTGACATGATTTCTCCCATGGAAACCTCTGCATGTTTGACTGGTAACTTCCGACATCTTTTATTGCCGAGCAACCAACCAGAGCACAACTCAAAAAAAACCATGTAATCGGCATATTTTTCATAAAGGAGAATCCTCTTCTGGAAATTCAAATTTTGGTGGGTCTCCCAACCTAAGTTTTGAATATGAGGTATTCCAAATTATACCTTTATAGATCGACTTATCTTGTCCAGCATCCTGAATGCTGTCTTGTCTGTTCTCATATGCCTTCTGAATATCAAACCCATCCTTACCGCTTGTGTAAGCGCCACTCTTTATGCCTATTAATTCAAATTTTACCGCCTCCCCCTTCGAGCCATAGCCTGAATTCAATCCCAAGGTCTTATTTAAAGAGTCTTGAAGGAAAGTAACCTTCTTGCTAAACGAATCCAAATTCGCCTCACTCTTATGACTATCCCCTGCATGCTCCTCAATTTTATTGAATCCCACCACAATCTTCTCGACCTCACTCCACGGAACAGCCTGCCCCTTAATACCAACCAAGTCCCTGAATTCAACCATCTTGTCATAAACACTTTGCTCAGCCATCTTAGTCCGATGCGCATTCACAGTCCATTCGATCTCGGGCATTACACCACCATCGGCAACATGACCGGTATGGTCGTAAGTCCAATCCGGACTAGACCCCCAATACGCATGACCAAGCCCGCCATTGGTTCCAACGGGATCATTATTCTGATCACGATGGCTGAAATAATCTTCAAAAGCATGCATATACTCCCCAAAGAACTGAAGCTTCAATCGACATGTAGGAGCCAGTACCACATTGCTTTCAAGATTACTCAACTGGACAACACTACCGATATTCTGAGTCAACCTCCTCTTTCGATAGTCAGCATCACTTTCACCACTTTCCTGTTCCGGATCAAAGCTACCCAGTTCGTACTCATCTGACATTGCGGTCTTCAACTTGGACTGTATATTCACAAAATGATAATAAGGCAACCTGTCCGTGAAAATATTATTTCCCAATGAAGCCAACAATTTGTGCATCTCGTCAAAGCTGACCCCGCCCCGCATCGGGTACGTCCAATCATTCTCATCCACAAACTGCGTCGCCAACGCAATCGTCCTCGCCTGATCCGCACTGAACCCCGTCACAATCCCCAGGAAATACGTCATGTAATAATGCATATCAATCTGGTACAAGCCCCACGGATCCACCGCATTCAACGGATCACTCCCCACATACACAAACGGATTCAACCCGTCGCGCACCCCCGCCGGATCCGGCGTCAGATAACGCCCCGCCAACGGCATATAGGTCCGGTACCCGTTCTGGTAAAACCCGGTCAGCGGATCTTCATGCTGGCCCGGCAAGCGCAGGCTGATCGACCAGGCATCATGGCCCATACTGTCACCGGCCCGGCGGGCGCCAAAGGCTTCATACCCTGCGGACCAACGGACCTTTCCCCCGGCATCCAGCACCATCACCGGCGCGCCTTGCCGGTTGGCCACCACCTCGCCCCAACCGGATCCGCTAACGCTTTCCACCCGGACGGCGACCGGCAGTTGCCCCAGATAGACATAATCACGCCGCATCCTCCCGTCTTCCTGACCACCCTCGCTCCAGACATCCTCTTCGCTCAGGCGCAAGGAGCCCTGATAGTCGCTAAATCTTTGCCAGATCTTGCCGGCATGCGTCCGCCAATGCTCCCACAGCGGCAACCCCTGTACATCATAACCATAGCGCAACGGTGTCCTTCCCTGTTCATCCCGCCAGGCGACCGGCTGGCTGCCCGCCGTTTCCAACCGCCATAACGGCGCCTGCTCCGGCTGCAACGCGACCATCGAGACACCTCGCGCCGGTTCCAGCACGCCTTGCCACCATAGCCAGGGCTTACCGGCCGCATCATAACCCGCCAACTGGGACAGCTGCGCCGGGGCGGATTCGGCGGGCCAGCCCTTGCCGGTGGCGCGCCAGGCCTGTCCCTGCCATTGCAGGCCGTCGGACCCGTAACGATACTCGGTCCGGGCATCCGGGGTTGTCAACCGGCGGCGGTTACCCTGGTCGTCATAGTGGTAAGCGGCGGTTTCCGTCCAGCGCTCGCCTTGCCACTGCTCCACCCGCGACAGACGCCCGGCGGCGTCATAGCCGTATCGTTCGCGGATACCGCCTTCATCGCGCTCCCGCAGCCGGTTGAGGGCGTCATACTCATAGCGACCGCTATTCTGATGCCGGGTATCGATCCGCGTGATTCGCCCGCGTTCGTCGCGCCGGATGTCCTGTTCGGTGCCGTGCGCCAGCCGCAGGTGCGCCACTTGCCCCCAGGCGTCGTAGCGCACCTGATCCACCACCGGCCGGGCCCAGGGGGTCCAGCGGTTGCGGGTCCAGTCCGCCAGTTTTCCCGCCAGCCAGCCTTCGCTGTGGCGGATGGCGCGGATTCGGTTATCCGCGCCATAGTCGTAGAAGAGATGCAGGTCATCACGGCTTTCCCGCTCGACGCGGCCGCCGGCGTCGTAGGACCACGAGATCGTGCTCAAGCGCGACCGACCGTCCGGCCCGTGCTGCTGACGCTCTTCCCGCACCGGCTCGCCAAAGGCGTTGTATTGCCAGAGACGGGTTTCACCGTCATGGCTGCGGACGACGGGCAGGTCGCCGTCATAGCGGGTGGTGACGGCTTCCGGATCGCGGGGGCCGCCTTCGGCAATGCGATGACCGGCGTAATCGTAGCGATAACGATAGGTTTCGCCGTTTTCAGCGGCTTCGGCGATGCGGTTGTCGGCGGCGTCATGACGAAACAGGCGCAGGCCCTGGCCCGGCAGCCGTTCCATCACCTTGCGGCCCCAGTCATCCACCAGCACGTCCGCTTGCAGCCCCGCCGCCTCGCGTCGCCACCCTCCGGGGACATACTGACGCCACTCGACCGGCAATACGTCTTCCCCCCGGCGCTGGCTGGCCTGCAATCGTCCCCAGCCGTCATGAAGTCTTGTTTCACGGCCCCCCAGCGCGTCCTCGGTCCATTGCAAGCGGCCATCCGCCCGCATGACACGGGCGGAAAGGAGACCCAGCCGGTCATGGATTTGCTGTTGCCATTGGCCCGCTTTTTCCTGATAGCGCCATGCCAGTTGCTGGATGACGGCCGCGCCGCCCGACTGCCAGCGCTGCAAGCTAAGCAGCCGGTTTTCGGTGTCATGCGCCAACCGCCACGACTGCCCGTCCGCCGCCTCAATCCGCTGCAACCGGCCGGCGTCGTCATAACGCCATTGCGTGCGTCGTCCCCACGCGTCGGTCTGGCTGATCAGGCGTCCGGCGTCATCCCGCTCCAGCTGTTGCCGTCGCAGGGGCAGATCGCCGGCCTGACGCACGATTTCGCTCAACCGGCCCCGCGCGTCATAATCCAGTTGCAGGACCTCGCGCCGCGAGCCGTTGCGCTGCGTCAAGCGGGTGACATTGCCCAGTGCATCCCGCGCCAGCACGGCCAGCCGCAGTCCGCCCACGCCTTCCAACTGTTCGAGTCGGCCCGCCGCATCATAGCGATAGCGGGTAATATCCCCGCGCCCGTCCGCCGTGTTGGACAGCGGGCCGTCCTCGCTCAGCAGGCGTCCGGCATGGTCGTAGGTATAGCGGCGCACGCGCTCCAAACGTTCGCCCAGCGGGGTAAACCCGGTTTCGGCGACCGCCAGCACGCGGCCTTGGGCGTCATGGGTCAAGCGGGTGACCGCCTCGTGACCGGCCAGCACGCTGGGATGGCTCAGGCGGGTGACGGTCCACGGCAAATCCGCGCGCTCGTAGGCATAGCGAAGCGACTCCGTCGCGACATCGGCTCCCCCGTGCCGTTGCGCTACCATCCGGCCCAGGCGGTCATAGTCAAAGTCGCGCCATTCGAGCACATCTCCGGCCGGACTCAGGTGCTCTTCGCGCAGGACCAGACCCCGCGCATCGTAACGGTAGCGCCGGTTGACGGTGCCGCAACTGGCGCATCCCGCGCCGCGCGCTTCCAGCAGGCGGAAGTCCTGCCCGGTCAGTTGCCAGCGATAGCGGGTGGATTGCCCGAGGCTGTTGGTCAGCACGGTTTCGAATTCGCCATCCGCCCCGCTGCGCGGCACCGAAGCCGTCGCAAAGCGCAGGCTGACCCGCTCGACCCCGCCCGCGTGCTCGCTGAGTACCGCGCGGTCCATGCCGTCATACGCCCAGGTCGCCGTGCGCCGCCAGACGCGAGCGCCGGCCTGCCACTCCGCCCGCCCGGTCAGGTTGTAAGGGTCGCCGCCCTGTCGTTGCCGCTCGTAGTAATAGCCCAGCCAGGCGCCATCCGCTTGTTGCACGGTCAACAAGCGGCCCTCCCCGTCCAGGCGGTAGCGGTAACGGCCGGCAGGCGTATCCACCCGCACCTCTGGCCAACGGGCCGCGCCATGAAACCCATAATGAAAATGCAGGCCGCGCCCCGCCGGGTCGCGCACCGATACCAGTTCCCCGCGCAGTCCGTAACGCAAACTCAGCGACGGCATGCCCGGCTGCGCCGGATCACGGATGGCCGCCAGCCTGCCGTGACGCGCATCGCCGGGGCGCGGCTCAAACTCCAGCACGCGCCCGCCCGTCCATTGCCAGCGCCAGCCGTGCGCGGTCTTTTCCACCTGGCCGTCGCCGGGGTGAACGCTGACACAAGCGCCACTGGCCTGACGTGGAAAAATCAGCCGTCGGCCGTCCGCCTGCAGGATCTGGATATGGGCCGGGCTTTCCAGCAGGCTGACTTCGTAGGCATGACGCCAGCCAACGCCGAGCACGCCGCGCGCCTGGCTCTGGCTGTTGTAACTGCGGGAGAGTTGCAGCCCGAGTCCACCCGGCAAGGCGGGCATGTCGGTTTCCTGCTGGAATTTATTGCCGCTCATGACATTGATCGGATTGCCGACGGCGGCGGAGGGCTGTCCGCCGGGCGTCGATGCCGGATCGGACGCGCACATGCCGCCCGCCGGATTGCCGGAGGGATTGAGCGGACACATGCCGCCGGACGACGCACCGCCGGACGCATCGACCGCTCCACCGCCGCTGGAGATCGGCGACATTTCGAAGGGCTTGGCGGCGACCGGCAGGGACTCGGCCGCGTGCGCCATCAGGGAAGCGGCCAGCAGAAAACTGGCGCAGGCTGGCGTTGGGGAAATTCGGGCAAGCGGCATCCGTGGCATGAGTGACTCCGTTACATCCTGTGACGGTGATGGTGCGAGGCTGACGCGACAATTGCAGGGCGCGGCGGCTGGGGCGCGCAATTTATCATACCTGCCGCCAAATGGAAGGGCCGGTCATCCGTAGATCCGGCTTTTGCCCGTGGCCCCGGACTGTTAGCATGAGCCAACACCGTCTCCACAATGAGTACGCCCGGCATGGCTACCGACCCGCAAAACCCCTACCGCTCTCCCGTCGCCACGCCGCTGGAATTCCACTATGCCGACAACAGCCCCGCGTATTCGGCGCCGTCCAGGCGACTCCGCGCCGGTCAGGGTGCCGCCTGGATCGGCAGCGCCTGGCGGCTGCTGATGAACGCGCCGTTGATGTGGTTGGCCGCGATGTTGCTGATGCTGGCCATGTCCACGGTATTGAACATGATTCCGGTCCTGGGCTCGCTGCTGGGCTTGTTGCTGGCCCCGTCCTTCTCAGTGGGGGTTCTGGCGTTTGGCCAGAGCCATGCCCGGCGGGAATCGGCGGACATCGGTCAGCTCTTTGCCGGTTTTCAGGGCGACCGCGTCGGCGCACTGATGATCATGTCACTGCTGTTCATGGCGCTGATGATGCTGGCCGCCATTGCGTTGATGGGGTTTTTGGCGCTGGCGCTGGGCGGGGCCGGGCTGATGGGCAGCCTGAGCTCGGAGGAATCGCTGCGCGCGGCAGTGCTTGGCGGCGGCGGCCTGATCCTGATGCTGGGCCTGCTGATCTTCCTGCTGGGCATGATGGTGGCGACCGCCGCCTACTGGTTTGCCCCGGGGCTGATCTATTTTGCCGGGTTGAACCCCGTGGACGCCATGAAGGAAAGCCTGTTGGCCTGCCTGCACAACTGGCCGGCCTTCCTGGTGTACTCACTGGCGGCGGCCGGCTTACTGTTGTTGGGTTCGATCCCGTTCGGGCTGGGACTCTTGGTGGTGGGGCCGTTGCTGATGGCGTCGGTGTATACCAGCTTCGAGGACTTGTTCGGGAAGGAGTGAACCCGTCACCCCCTCCCGCCCGGGGTCAAAGAAAAACGGCCTTCACCCGCCCTTGCACCGCCATCCCCAAAAACGGCGTGTTCAAGCCCGCCGAGGTCAGCGTCTCCGGCGCCACGCACCAGGTCGTCGCCGGATCCACCACCACCACACCGCCGCCGGTCGTCAGGCTGCCCGCCGCAATGCCGGCTATCCGGGCGGGAGCGACCGTCAGCGCCTGCCACAGGCGGCTTTCGGCCAGCAAGCCATCGCGCACCAGTTTCAAACCCAACGGCAGCACCGTCTCCAGGGCCGAAATCCCCGGCTCGGTGGCCGCGAACGGCGCCAGCTTGGCCGCCGCGTTCAGCGGCTGGTGATGCGAGCAGATGGCGTCAATGGTGCCGTCCTGCACCGCCGCGCACAACGCCAGCCGGTCGGCCTCGCTGCGCAGCGGCGGCCGCACATGCGCCAGACTGTTGAAGCCGTCGATGGCGGCGTCGGTCAGGTGCAACTGGTGCATGGCCACATCCGCCGTCACCGGCAGGCCCTTGCCCTTGGCAATGCGGATCAGCTCGACCGAACTCTTGCACGACAGTTGACTGAAGTGCGCGCGCACGCCGGTTTCTTCCACCATCAGCAACTGCTTGGCCAGCGCCACCGTCTCGGCCAGCGCCGGAATGCCCGGCAGCCCCAGACGGGCGGCCATGAAGCCATCATGGGCGCAACCGTTGGCCAGGCTCGGCTCTTCCGGGTAGAAGAACACGGTCAGGCCCAGCGTCGCGGCGTATTCCAGGCAACGCAGCAGCGTTTCATCGTTGGCGAAACCGGCGCGGGCATTGCTGATCGCGATACAACCGGCCTGCTGCAAGGCGGCCATGTTCGCCGGACGCTTGCCTTCCAGCCCCTTGGTCAGCGCGCCGATGGTGTAGACCTTCGCTGCTCCGGCGGCTTCCGCCTTCTCCTGGATCAGCGCCACGATCGCGGCGCTGTCCACCACCGGCTGCGTGTCCGGCGGCGTCACCACATGGGCGAAGCCTCCGGCCAGCGCGGCGCGGGTTTCGCTGGCGATGGTGGCGTGGTGCTTCTCGCCCGGCTCGCGCAGGTTGGCGCACAGGTCGACAAACGCGGGCAGCACCAGACAGCCGTCAATGGCTTCCACCCGGTCGTGCGGCAGGCCGCGCGCTTCCGCGCCAAAGGCGATCATGCGGCCGTTTTCCAGCAGCACATCGGTCTGGCGGTCCATGCCTTCGGCCACGTCCAGCACGCGGCCGCCGGTCAGCAAAATGCGGGCATTCATGGTGACAGCGTTCATCAGGCATCTCCCCGCGTGGTCAATTGGCCTTGCATGGCCAGGGTCAGCACCGCCATGCGCACGGCAATGCCGTAATTCACTTGTTTCAGGATCAGCGACTGCGGCCCGTCCGCCACTTCCGAGGCGATTTCCACGCCGCGGTTGATCGGTCCGGGATGCATCACCAGCGCCTGCGGCGCGGCGCGGCGCAGCTTCTCCGGCGTCAGGCCGTACAGGGCGTAGAACTCTTCCGGGCTGGCCAGCAACGGCGATTCCATGCGTTCGTTCTGGATGCGCAGCGCGATCACCACATCCGCGCCCTCCAGACCCTCTTCCAGCCGCTCGAACACTTTCACGCCCAGCTCTTGGTAATCACGCGGCTGCAGCGTGCGCGGGGCGATAACGCGAATCTCCTTCGCGCCCAAGGTTTGCAGCGCATGGATTTCCGAGCGCGCCACCCGCGAGTGCTTGACGTCGCCGATGATGCCCACGGTCAACTTCGTGAAATCACCGGCATGGCGGCGGATGGTCAGCATGTCCAGCATGCCTTGCGTCGGGTGGGCGTGGCGGCCGTCGCCGGCGTTGATGATCGCCACCTTCGGCGTCACCTGGCTGGCGATGAAATGCGGCGCGCCGGAATGAGGATGCCGCACCACGAAAATGTCGGCGGTCATCGCTTCCAGGTTCCACAACATGTCGCGCAGGGTTTCACCCTTGCTGTTGGAGGATTTGGCGATATCAATGTTGAGCACATCCGCGCCCAGGCGCTTGGCGGCGACAGCGAAGGTGGTCAGCGTGCGGGTGGACGCCTCGAAGAACAGGTTCATCACCGTGCGTCCGGCCAGCAGCGGCTGGTTGTGGATGCTGCCGTCGGGACCGAGGAAGGATTCGGCGAAATCGAGGATTTCGGTGAGCTGTTCGCGACTGAGGCCTTCGGTGGTCAGGAAGTGCCGCAACCGGCCCTGCGGGTTGAGTTGCAGGCGGCTGGGCGTATGCGCATGGGACACGTGCATGATGGCGGATCTGCTCTGGGATTTGCGGCGGATTCTAGCAGAAAAGGCCGGACTGCCCACCGCCGGGGCGATTGACAACACCATCCGGCGCAAACTGCTGGCTTTCATGACGGCCTTGGTTATGCTTAGCCGCAACAACTCGAAAAATACCCGAAATGCGCAAACTGACTCCTGTCACGATCAGCCTGTTGCTGGTGGCATGCGCGGATGCCCCTCCCGCCCTCGTCACGCCGTCACCGGCGGCAGTGGCGGAAACGGGTGAACATGATCCGGTTCTGCGCGACCTGCGCCGCCCTGACCGCCACCTGATACGCACCGACCCGGCGTTGGGCGTGCTGTTGCCGCTCAAATGGCAGCCGGCCGACATCACCGCGCTCCGGCGTACTCTGGCGTCGGCGCTGCCGGTTCCGGTGAATGAGTCGCGCCTTCAGGCTGACCTCAACGAATTCGACATCTACCAGAAAGCCGACGGCACCCTGACACTGCGCCTGGCGATGATCCTTCGCCAAGGCGACCGCGCGACGCTGCAGCGTTTGACACGCTCGCTAACCCCGGCTGGCGGACAATCCCTGGAGGCTGCGTGCCGCCAACTGACCGACGAAGCAATGGGCGCCCTGGCCAAAACCCTGGCTCCATCGGCACAACCCGCGCCATGAAACCGCAGATGCCGCCCCCGGTCTTCCGACTGCTTATCCCGATTGCCACGGGACAGGCTGCCTTGTTGCTGCTGGCCGCCGCCCCCTTCTGGCTTGAGCGCGAGGCGCGGCAGGGCGCGTCCACGCTGATAGCCGCCGTCAACCTGCTGTTTCCCGTCTTGCTGGGGGTGATGTTCGGGCTGACGCTGAAGCCGCGCTATGTGCGGGGTTACGGCCTGTTCACGCTGGCGCTGACCGGCGGCCTGCTGGCCTGCATCAGCCTGCTGGGGACGCGCGGTGAGGCCTTTGCCGTGATGTACGAGGTCTTGCTGATGGTGGTGGTCCAGACCGGACTGCTGGCTTGGCGCCAGCATCACCATCCGGAACACGGCCCTTAACCGGAGCTTCGCCGGTCAGGGCTTAAGACCGCACTCGGGGGCTTGCAGCCAGCCTTCTGTCATCAGTACGGCGGCGGTGGAGTCCACCGAGGCCAGACGGCCCTTGTGACGGCTTCCCGCCTCCGCCAGCAGGTCGCGGGCGGCGCGGCTGGTCAGGCGCTCGTCCACCATCCATACCGGCAGCCGGTAACGCGCTTCCAGGCGGCGGCCGAATTTGCGCGCCCGCCGCGAAATGTCCGACTCGCTGTCATCCATGTTCAGCGGCAGCCCCACCAGCAAAGCTTGCGGTCGCCATTCGGCCAATAACGAATCCACCACGGTCCAGTCGGGAATGCCGTCGCGGGAGGGAATGGGTGGCAGCGGGCTGGCGGTAGCGGTAATGCGCTGTCCGGTGGCGACACCGAATTTGCGCGTGCCGAAATCAAAACCCAGCACCGTCTGGATGGCGGCGGCCTCAGGCATGGCCGACCTGCGCCGACAACAGGTTGACATCGACGCCGATGCGGCGGGCGGCGGCTTCCCAACGCAGGTCATAGGGCAGGTCAAACAGCAACGGGGCATCCGCCGGACACACCAGCCACGCATTTTCGACGATTTCCTTTTCCAGTTGCCCGGCGGCCCAGCCTGCATAGCCCAACATGATCTGGTAGCGCGAGGGGCCCTTGCCCTGGGAAATGGCATCAAGGATATCGCGCGAACTGGTGACGCAGATGTTGTCCTCCACTTCCAGCGAGGAATTCCAGTGCCCGATCTCTTCATGCAGGACAAAACCGGCCTCGGTGCTGACCGGACCGCCGTAAAGCACCGGCTGCTCCAGCGGCGGCCGACCGCCCATGACCGGCAAGCGGACCTCGGACAACAACTCGCCGATGGTCAGCTCCAGTGGCCGGTTGACCACCAGCCCCACCGCGCCATCCTCGTCATGCCGGACAATATAAGTCACCGCATGCATGAAACGGTTGTCCTGCATGTCGGGCATGGCAATCAGGCACTGGTGGGTGAAATTGGCGTTGGGCAAGGTCATGGCGTCACCTGTCTGTCTTCAAGCCAGTATTGGGGGCGACTTGTCATAAGGCAAGTTTTTTCCACAGACGACCCGCCCCGGGTTGAGATTGACGGACCAAGCGCCCTCCATTACTGTCGTCCCGACCCCTTTTTATTCCCAGAGAACGGATAATCCACCATGACCCAACTCGCCACCGTCATCACCGGCGCTTCCAGCGGCATCGGCCTGGAACTGGCCCACCTTTTTGCGCCGGAACACCAGCATCTGGTGCTGGTGGCCCGCCGCCGCGAACCGATGGACGCGCTGGCGAAGGAGCTGCAGTCCCGCCACGGGGTGCGCGTGACCGTGATCAGCCGCGATCTTCAGCAACCAGGCGCCGCCCAGGCGTTGATGGACGACCTGGCGGCGCACCATCTGGAAGTGGACACCCTGGTCAACAATGCCGGCTTTGGCGTCAGCGGCAACGTGACCCATGCCGATCGCGGCGCCACCTCGGCCATGCTGCAGTTGAACATGATCACGCTCGCCGAACTGACGCAGCGCGTCCTGCCGGGCATGGTGGCGCGCGGCCAGGGCCGCATCCTCAATGTCGCATCAATGGTAGCCTTCCAGCCCTGCCCCTATTTTGCGCTCTATGGCGCCACCAAGGCATTCGTGCTGTCCTTCAGCGAAGCGCTGGCGGAAGAAGTCGCATCGCGAGGTGTATTGGTATCTGCGCTGTGTCCCGGCTCCACCGCCACCGGCTTCCATGCCGTGGCGGCCACCCAGGGCAGCCTGCTGGAGCAAATGGCCGACTCCCCGAAAATGGTGGCGGAAGAGGCCTACAAGGGCCTCAACAACGGTCAGCGCGTCATCGTCACCGGCTGGATGAACAAACCCCTGCCGCTGGTCAACCGACTCGTGCCGCGCCGCGCCATGACCTGGGCCGTGGGCAAGGTGCTGGGCGGCGGCTGAGCCCCTCGCGGCGCCGTTCGCCGGAAGGCGCCGCCAAAACTTGACCTGAAGCGCCACCCCCATGTGACCCGCCTCGCAATTTCACCACATTTCACGCCATCCCCTACCGCTCATCGGCCATTTGCTACCGCTCATTCCCGAATTCCCGCCACTTGTCGGCAGCTCCGCAACGTCAACAAATTGACAGGTTTTCGCAAAGAAAACCAAACAATGCTCGACTATTATTTACACACTTCAGGGGCGTTCAGCGCTCCGCATAAAACACAAGAATCCGTTCGAGGAAATGCCATGAACCGTCTGTCCGCCTTTGCTCTCGCCGCCGTCGCCGCCACGGTCAGCCTGGATGCCAGCGCCTTCAGCCAGGAGACCCACCGCCGCATTGCGATGGACGCCGTCAATTACATGCGCAACAACCCTTCCACTACCAATTTCGCCAAGCTGCAGGCCGGACTCACCCGCGCCGGAATCACCGTCGACCAGTTTGCCAACGCCATGGGCCAGGGCGCCTACGACGTGGATGACTTCGCCGACACCTACCTCTGCGGCGCGACCACCGGCAGTTGCCAGTTGGCGCCGGTCTGGGGGCTGGGCGCGGGGATCGTCAAGTACACCTCCTACTGGCACTTCCAGAACCACACCCAAGGCGCCGATGCTCACGGCAACGACCTGGGCGGCTACAACTACGCCAAGCTGACCGTATGGGGCGCCATCGACAACATGGCCGCCACCTGGCTGTATGGCGACTACCTGGATGACGGCAAGGGCGGACTGACCGGCTGGTTCTGGGCCGACAGCTCCAAGTACAACGCCTACGGCATTACCGAGAAGAACTACCGTCTCGGCGGCTATTCCACCAACAGCATGTACGCCGATTTTGAAAAGGCTCCTTTCCAGCCGATCGATAATCTGGGTCAATACTGGTTCCAGAAGTTCCTCGCCACGCCGACCGTGCAGAACCTGGGTTTCGTGATGCACACCACCGACCTGCTGCAGCCGCACCACGTCTGGACTACCTCCGACCTCAACCACTCCGGCTGGGAAACCTGGGTCAACGACAACTACTACACCAAGAACTTCAATGACCCGGCGAAAGTGACACTGGCGTTGAATGACTTCACGCCGTTGTCCGCCACCGCCACCGATATCCGTCCGCTGCTGACCCAGGGCGGCGCCTATGCGTACAACAATGGCGGCATCGTGCTCTCCAGCACCGCTGACAGCGACCGCACCGTGGTGGCCAACAAGGTGATCCCGCACGCCATCGCCATGGTCGTCCGCGTGCTGAACCGCGCTGCAGAACGCCTGTAAGCTCTACTTAAGCGGCTTTCCTTTTACAGCCCGCGCACCCTTGCGCGGGCTTTTTTTTGGCTGCTTACCGACGCCAGACCATTCCCCCCACCTCCCATACCGGCGTGGATCGCATACACCGGGCCCCAACGGTTTTCTGACAGTTTCCCGCCGGAAGCGGTTCGCGAAAGGCCCGTCCCCCGCCAAACTTGACCGCAAACGCCAGCCTCGTGGCCGCGATTCACAATCCTTCACCAAAATCGACTTTTTGAACACCGTTCATCGCCATTTTAATGCCGCTCACTCCCGAATCCTTACCGTTTATCGACAAGACCGCTGACGCCTGTAACTGACGGTTATTCGCAAAACCCGACACCGGTTATCGGCTACTATTTATTCAACTTGGGGAGCCTGCTTGCTCTCTTCCAACACCAGATACAACTAGAACTTAGCCCGAGGTACACCATGATCAACGCCACCAAACTTGCCCTCATCGTCGCCGTCACCGCAGGTTTGGCAACGGAAGCCAGTGCTTTTTCCCAGGAAACCCACCGTCGCATCGCCATGGATGCCGTCAACTACATGAAGGCGAATCCGGGCACCACCAATTACACCAAGCTGGCGGCCGGCGTTGCCCGCGCCGGTTTGACCATGGATCAGTTCGCCACCGCCATGGGCCAGGGCGCCTATGACGTTGATGATTTCAGCGACACCTTCCTGTGCGGCGCCAGCACCGGCAGCTGCCAGCAGGCACCGGTCTGGGGCGCGGGCTCCGGCATCGTCAAGTACACCTCCTACTGGCACTTCATGAACGCCACCCAGGGCGCCGATGTGCACGGCAATGATTACGGTGGCTACAACTACGCCAAGCTGACCGTGTGGGGCGACATCGACAACATGGCCGCCACCTGGCTCTATGGCGACTACATGGACGACGGCAAGGGCGGCCTCTCCGCCTGGTTCTCCGACAGCACCAAGTACAACACCTACGGTATAACCGAAAAGAACTACCGTCTGGGCGGCTACTCCACCAACAGCATGTACGCTGATTTTGAAGCCATGCCCTTCCAGCCGATCGACAACCTGGGCCAGTACTGGTTCCAGAAGTTCCTCACCACGCCGACCGTGCAGAACCTGGGCTTTGTGATGCACACTACCGACCTGCTGCAACCGCACCATGTCTGGACAACCTCTGCCCTCAACCATTCCGGCTGGGAAACCTGGGTCAATGACAATTACTACACCCTGGGGCTGAATGCCTCCGCCAAGGTGACCACCGCCCTCAACGACTACACGCCGCTGAGCGCAACCGCCACCGACATCCGTCCGCTGCTGACCCAGGGCGCTTCCTACGCCTACAACAACGGCGGCATCGTGCTCTCCAGCACTGCCGACAGCGACCGCACCGTGGTGGCCAACAAGGTCATCCCGCACGCCATCGCCATGGTCGTGCATGTGCTGAACCGCGCCGCAGAGCGCATGTAAGCCCGCGGGACCCCCTTCCGTTACCGGAAGCGTTCTCCCCCCAAGCCCCCTGCCCTCAGGGGGCTTTCAAATTTCCCGTAAAACCGACTTGTCAGATTCACCATCACGGACCACTCTTGGCTTTGCCGCACTTTCACGCCTAAATCATTTTTATAATACGAGGCCATCATTCATGCCGCTGTCCGCCAAAACCCCCTTCCGCCTGACGCTGGCCCTGAGCCTGGCGCTGGCGGTGTCTGGCCTGCACGCCGCCCCGCGTTACGAACTGAAGGATCCGGCGCTGGCCGCGATGGTCGATCAGACCCCGTTTACCCGCAAGATGCTGGATGTCATGCATGCCTCCTCAGCCCAGGGCAAGGTCAAGCTCAGCCGCGCCGATGTCATGCGCGCCATCATCGAGAGCCACCTGCTGGGCCGGTATGCCCTCAAGACTTACGGACGCGGGGCGCTCCTGGAGGACAACCGGGTCAGCTTTAAGCCGGAAGTGGTGCTGGACAATGAATTCACC
>CAZPZK010000004.1:16142-25400 GCA_964591095.1 uncultured Moraxellaceae bacterium
TGATCCAGGTGGCTTTCCGGCCGCAACTGCAGGCGGCGCTGCAAAAGCTGGGCGGCGGCCTCGACAAGACCCTGAGCGGCGAGGAGCCGATCAAGCCGACGGAATGGGCGCAGTACCTCCCGCCGCCGAATCAGCTGCAACTGGAAATCCGCATGAGCGACAAGGGGCTGGCGCTGGCGGAAAAGCGGGTGCTGCTGCGTTACCGCTTTGACGACAAGACCCAGGGCGTGGTCACGCTCAAGGATGTGTATCGCATCCAGAATGTCCAGGGCCGCAATGAAATGATCAACCGCAACAGCGACTATGTGCAGCAGCAGGCCCGCGCCATCGTGGTCAGCCGCTTTGTGGCGCACTGGACGGAAACGGCTTCCGGACTCACCCCCCGGGAAATCGCCGGTTTGCGCGAAGCCCTGCTCAACAAGGCCTACCTTGACGGCTATGTCACCTGGGTCGGGATTGCCGCCGACATCCATGATGACAACCAGACACTGAAGGCACGGGCCAAGGCCGTCACCGACAAGGAAGTTCGCGCCTACTACACCGCGCATCGCGACGAGTTCAAGCGCGTGGAAGGCGTGCGCGCCCGTCACATTACCGTGGCCGACGAAAAGACGGCGCAGATGCTTTATGAACGTCTGGCCAAGGGTGAAAAGTTTAGCGACCTGGCCGCTCAGTACTCCTTGGCGCCTGATGGCAAGAAAGGGGGCGATCTCGGCTGGATCCAGGCCAATGGCAAGAACAACGGCAACTGGATCGACACCTTTGCCTTCCTGCAGACGCCGGGAACAGTGTCACGCCCCATCCGCACGCCCGTCGTCAACGGCCAGGCGCGCTGGGAACTGGTGCTGATCGATGAAAAGAAGGAGGGTTACCACCCGATCGACAGCAGCACGGTCAAGTACGAGGCCTCGCAGATCATCGCCCGACAGAAGGTAATTGCCGAATACCGGGCCGTCAGGTCAAGATTGCTGCAGAAATCCGACATCAACCTCAGTCCGGAGTTGAAGGGGGAAACCGACTGGGACATCAAGACCGGCGAACTGCCGACCGCCAAGCCCCACAGCCATGATCACGGCCCCGGCCAGAACCACTGACCGGTTAATGTCACCACAAGAACACGGGGATTCATCATGAAAAAACCGGTCATCATTTTCATCAGCGCGGTGGCGGTGATCGCCGGCGTCGCGGTGATCCTCGGCCTGTGGCTGGGCGGCGACAAGGCGGGAGAAGCCACCGCCACCGCCCGGCCGCAGGACAACGCCCTGCCCGCGCTGCTCAGCGGCGAACAACGGCCGCTCAATCTCAATACACCGCCCAAGCCGGCCGCGCCCGCGGGCACCGACAGCCCGCTGCTGCCGCTGGAGCCTTCGAATGTGGACGCGGCGGTTTCGATGCGCGAGTCCTTCCTGCATGGCGACCCCAATGCCCCGAAGCTGTACCGCGACCCTACCCCGCAAGAACAGGCCACGCCCGAGGAATTGGCCGACCCCAAGCTCTACGCCCAATTCGAGGCCCGGCAGGAAATCCGTCTGAAGAAAGCCTTTGTCGCGGCGGTGGATGCCGAAATGCCGCAACTGCAGGCCGATATCGCCAAGGCCAAGGCGATGGGGCTCAGCAAGGAGCAGATTGCGGAAGGGGAAGAAAAACTGCGTCGCCGTCAGGCCATGCGCGACCAACTGCTGGCGCAGCATCCGGAGCTGTCGCGCTGAGGCCTCAGCTTTCGTTGTGCAGGCGCTCGGCGTAGCGCCAGGTGCGGATGATCTGCAAGGTATCCATGCGTTCGCGCATGGCGCGGGTAAAGGGACGGAACGGCGCCGACAGGCGAACCGATGTCCGCGCCGCCTCATCCAGCACTGCCTGCCCGGAAGACTGCAAGGTCCGGATCTCGCGGATCCTGCCGCCGGCCGAGATGGCAACCAGCAGCCGGACCTCTCCCTGCAGTCGCCGCTGGCGGGCCACTTCCGGATAATGGCGGTTGCCGGCGCGCTCCACCTTCTGCCGGAAATCATCAATCCAGGCGGCCGTCATATCCTCGCGGGCGGACAGGGTGGAAACCGTGTGGACCCGGGTCTTGCGAGCCAACGCCTGGCGTTTCTCGGCCAGTCGGGCCTCCAGGCTGGCAATGGCGGCGGTTTGCGCGGACATTGCCACCAGCCCGTCGCCCGGCGTGCGCAAGGGCACTTTTTCCTTGGGGATGTCGGGCGGCGACCGCCGGGACTGGCTGCGGGTCACCACCAGGCGGTGCTTTGCCTCTTCCGGCGGCGGGGTAAAGGAAACCTGGTCTTCGGGGCGGATCTCGGCGATGCGGGCATCGACAAAATCCGCGGACTGGTTGGTGGTCATCTCCAGCGCCTGGCGCAACTGTCCGCTGCCCTGCTGGTTGGCCGCCGCCAGGAAGTCGGAACGGGCGTCGGCCTTTGGCGAACGGTGCAAGGCCAGCGTCACCTCGATCATCGCCTCCGGCCGCGACGGCGGCTCGACAAAGGCAATCCCGAAAATCACCAGCGCATGCGCCAACGCGGCAATGACCAGGGCCATGCCGAAGCGACGGGTATCAGCATCCATTTCGTGTGCGTACATTGACCGGAAGCGTCTTGAACATGTTCTCCTGGAGGCGCAGCATACCACAGCCTTTTCACCGCCGGGACTTGACGTACCGGGGGACGTCCACGAACAATCGTAAACAAATACGAAGGATATTGCCCGGATGCACGCAACCACTCCCCTGCTGGACATTGTCACCAGCGCCCTGGATCAGCATGAACTTCATTACCACCTCGACCAGGACAACTCGATGCTGTCGGGCAGCCTGCGCGGCGACAACGGCTCCTGGCGTTTTCTGGTGGAAATGATCGAGCGCAACGGCGAGCGCGGGCTCATCATGGTTTCCTTCGTCCCGGTCAATGTTCCCGCCACCCGTCGCGGCGCGGTGGCCGAACTGCTGAACCGCATCAACTTCAGCAAGGCCATGGCCTTTTTCGCCATGGACATGTCCGACGGCGAGATTGTCTGCAAGAGCGGCTTTGACCTGGTGGATGCGGAAATGACGACCGAGATGTTTGACGGTACCTTCCTGCTCAATGCGCAAACCCTCGACCACTACCTGCCCGCGATCATGCAGGTCTGTTTTGGCCAGGCCACCGCCGAAGCCGCCCTCGCCGCCCTGGACCGTCACGGTTCGGTGATGCAATAAGCCGGAGATCGAAGCATGGTGGACTGGACACAACTGGCCGGGCTGGCCGGCAAGGCGTTTTCGGCAATCCGCGACTGGACCGATACCCTGTCGCAGGAGCGCGAGATCTTCATTCCGGAAGGCATGATCAACACGGCCGTCACGGCCATGCTGGCTCGCGACGGCGACATCAAGTCCGTGCTGGTGGAGTGCCATGACGGCTTTGCCGACCTTGACGTGCTGGTCATGCACGAGGGGACGGAGATCCAGATCCGCGCCACCTTCGAACTGCAGAGCGTCACCATCAACCGCCACAAGCAAGGCGTGGTGCTGCGCGAACGGCAGCCGCCGGAGCTGTCGTTCCGCCATTTCCCGTCCACCTGGCACAAGATCAGGCTGCTGCTGCAGGTCTGGGCCTGCCGCACCCTGCTGCGCGAGCACCCGCTGCACCATGCGCTGCGCAAGCGCGATGGCGTCGAAATCAACAATGGCGTCTACCGGCTGGACTTATCCCCCTGGGTCAGGCAAAAGGCGGCGCTGGTCGCGGCGCTCTACGCGGCGGACATCCGCAACGCCACCCTGCGCGAGGGCGGCCTGCTGCTGCGCGGCTCGGCCAATGTCAAATCCCTGGAAACCCTGCGCAGCCTGTATCAGGTGGCGGCAGGCACCGTCAGCCAGGTCCGGGACGAAATGAATCGCACCAATTCACGCCTGCGTCCGGTGGAGCCGGACTAACCGACGAACGCCACCCCTCCGGCGTTGACGCCATCCCGGAGAACCCCTAGTCTGATGCGGACACCGGCCCGGAAAGCCGGATAATAAAAATCAGACCGCACCTGACTTGTCATGAACAACCGATTGCTAAGGATTGGCGACCCCGTGCCCTGGTTCAAGGCCCGGACCAGCGTCAATCCCGAATTCACCTTTGCCTCCCTGGGCGGCCACTACACCCTGCTCTGCTGTTGCGGGGATACCCGGCATGAGCTGTCCGCCCGCGTTGTGGACGGCTTCCTGCAACGGCAGGAGCAACTGGCGGCCCTCGGGCTGATCCTGTTCGCGCTGAGCCTGGCCGAGATCGCCCCCTCCCGCGCGGCGGCCATCACGGACCCTGTCCGCGTCAAGCTGGCTCATGACCCGGACGGACACATCTGCACCCTGCTGGGCGGCCTCGACCGCACCACCGGCGGCGCGCGGGAATGCCGTCTGGTGACGTACCTCATCAACCCCGTGCTGCAGGTGGCCGCCGTCTTCCCGGTCGTGGATGCGGACAGGCATGCCGCCGAAGTCCTGGCCTTCTGCCGCCATCTGCCGCCGCCCCTGCCGCCGTCGCCCGCCATGCCGCACGCGCCGGTGCTGCGGGTACCGAATGTGCTGACGCCGGAAGAGTGCAACCACCTGGTCGGGCTTTACCGGGGCGGCCACCCCCACCCTTCCGGCTTCATGCGGGAAGTGGATGGCCGCACCGTGGAGATACACGACCCCGACTTCAAGCGGCGCCATGATTTCAGTCTGGCCCACCATCCCGATGTGCAGGAAAAGCTCAACCGGCGGCTGCTGAAACGGGTGGCTCCCTTCATTGAACGCGCCTTCCAGTTCCGCATCTCCCGTTTTGAGCGCTATCTGGTTTCGCGCTATGCCGCCGACACCCAGGCTTTTTTCCTGCCCCACCGCGACAACACCAGCAAGGGCACGGTGCACCGCCGCTTTGCCATGTCCCTCGGCCTGTGCAATGGCCTTTATGAAGGCGGACATCTGCGTTTTCCGGAATACGGGACCGCCCTGTACCGCCCGGCGCTGGGAGAAGCCATCATCTTTTCCTGCAGCCTGCTGCACGAAGTCACTCCCGTCACGCGCGGGGAACGCCTGGTGCTGCTGAGTTTCTTCTACAACGATGAGGATGCCGTGCTGCGCGAGGCCAACCGGCGCTTCGTGGCGCTGGAAACGCTCTGAACCCCGCAACGGTGTCACGACTGCCGAGTGACGTCCTCGGCTGACCGTTGGCCGTCAGCGCGACAGTCCCCCCCTGCCCATCCCGGCCTGCCGCCGGGGACAGGCGCTTGACCTTTCCGGTTATCGCGGGCAAGGTGGGATTTTTTGAAGGCCGGCCCATGAACAATGCCTCCCTGATGCAGCGCGATCTCGCCGTGCTCTGGCACCCGTGCACGCAAATGCACGACCACGAATCCATTCCCGTCATTCCGATCGCCCGCGCCAGCGGCGTCCATCTGACCGATTTCGACGGCAAGCGCTATATCGACGCCATCAGCTCCTGGTGGGTCAATATCTGGGGCCATGCCCACCCCGGCATCAATGCCGCCCTCAAGCAGCAGCTCGACACGCTGGAGCATGTCATCCTTGCCGGTTTCAGTCATGAGCCGATTGTCGAACTGGCCGAACGGCTGGTGGAGCGGGCGCCATCGGGGCTGAGCCGCTGCTTTTTCGCCGACAACGGCTCCGCCGCCATCGAGGTGGCGCTGAAGATGTCCATGCATTGCTGGCAGAACCGGGGCGAGACGCGCAAGACCCGGTTTGTTGCCCTGGCCGGCAGTTATCATGGCGAAACGCTGGGCGCGCTTTCCGTCACCGACATCCCCCTGTTTTCCCAAACCTACGGTCCCCTGATTACCCCGCAATTGCGCGTGCCTTCCCCGGACTGGACGCTGGCTCCGGAGGGCATGTCCGCCGAGCACTTTGCCCGGCAGCAATTTACCGTGCTTGAAGACCTGCTCAGGGCGCGACATGAAGAGATCAGCGCCGTTATCGTGGAACCGCTGGTGCAAGGCGCGGCCGGCATGAAAATGTATCACCCGATTTACCTGACCTAGCTGCGCGATGCCTGTACACGCTACGGCGTGCATCTGATTGCCGACGAAATCGCTGTCGGCTTCGCCCGCACCGGACGTTTTTTCGCCTGTGAACAGGCCGGTATCCGCCCGGACTTCCTGTGCCTGTCCAAAGCCCTGACGGCGGGGTATTTGCCCATGTCGGTGGTGATGACAACCGAAGATATCTACCGCTCCTTCTATGACCGCTATGAGAACCTGAAGGGCTTCCTCCATTCGCACAGCTTTACCGGCAATCCGCTGGCGGCCCGCGCCGCGCTGGCCTCGCTGGACCTCTTTGCCGAGGATCCGCAACTGACCCGCCAGGCCCGCCTGAGCCAGGTCATGGCCGAAGCCCTGGCGCCGCTGGCGACGCACCCTCACATCGCCAATATCCGCCAGACCGGTTTGATCGGGGCGTTCGACATGGTGCAGGAAAAGGCGGGAAAGGTTCCCTTTGACTGGCGTGAACGGCGCGGGTTGGCGGCCTTCCGCTCGGCGCTGGATCAGGGGGTTTTACTAAGACCGATCGGCAACACCGTCTACGTGATGCCGCCCTATGTGATGAGCGAGCAGGAATTGCGGGACGTGATCCGCGTCGCGGGGGATGCGGTGGACAGCGCTTGCCAGGGACCGGCCCAAGGCCGTGATAACGGCATCAGCCTGCCCTAGAAATGACTGACCCCGCGCGCGGCGGGGTCAGGTTGAGGTTCAGGTTGACAGACCGTGGCCGGGAGGCTGGCCTCCCGGCCACTGCATCTTAGCTCGGGCTCCAGTTGGCACTGATGATCAGATCCAGAGCGGTGTGCTCGGGTCCAGTCAGGTCGGTGGAACCGGCCGGACGCGTGGCGAACGCGGCCATGGCGGTGACCAGGGCATCCACTTCCGAGCTCAGCAGCACCATGCCGTCGCCGGCGACAATGCTTTCGACCTGGTTGTTGCTGCTGCTGTACCAGTTGACGACGCGCAGCTTGTCGGTGGTGCTGCCCAGCACGCTCACTTCCAGGTTGTTGCCGACCTTCTTGAACCACAATTGCTCGTGGGAGATATCGGCGGCAAACTGCAGCGTGTCGTTGCCGGAGGTGTCGGTCACGGCATCATTGCCATCACCACGGGCCAGGAAGTAGGTATCGTCACCCGCTCCGCCTTGCAGCACATCGTTACCCAGACCGCCGGTGAACACGTTGTTGCCGGTGTTACCCACCAGGGTGTTGACCAGATCATTACCGGTGGCATTGACGTTGGCGGTGCCTTGCAGCGTCAGGTTTTCGATGTTGGAGCCCAGCGTGAAGCTGACCGTGGAGAGCACGCGATCCGTGCCTTCACCCGACAGTTCCGTCGCCGTATCCATCGCATCGTCCACGGTGTAGGTATCGTTGCCGAGACCACCGATCATGGTATCCGCGCCCGCCTTGCCGTCCAGCGTGTCATTACCGGCATTTCCGATCAGGATGTTGTTAGCCGTGTTGCCGAACAGGATGTTATCCAATTCGTTACCCGTGCCATCAATGATCGATGTTCCTTGCAGGTTCAGACGTTCCAGATTGGCGCCCAAAGTGAAGCTGACATAGGCATTGACGGTATCGCTACCTTCACCGGACAGTTCCGTCACCGTATCCGCCGCGCTGTCGACGATGTAGCTGTCGTCCCCAGCGCCACCGGTCATGGCATCGTCACCTGTCTGACCATCCAGCGTATCGTTGCCGATGCCGCCAATCAGGGTGTCGTTGCCGGCACCGCCGTTCAGCAGGTCATTGCCATCCATGCCGCTCAGGACGTTATTGCCGTCCGTGCCGGTCAGGGTGTTGCCCAGATCATTACCCGTGCCGTCAATGTTGGTTCCCCCTTCCAGCAGCAAGGACTCCACATTGGCTGACAAGGTGTAGCTGACGGTGCTGCGCACCTGATCCGTACCGTTGCCGGCATCCTCGACCACAACATCCAGTGAGGAATTGACAAAATAGGTGTCGTTACCGGCGCCGCCGATCAGGGTATCGTTGCCGCCACGGCCATCCAGGGTATTACGACCGCTGTTGCCAACAATCGTGTTATCCAGGTAATTCCCCAAACCGTTGATGTTACCGGTACCCAGCAGCGTGATGAGCTCCACATTCGAGACATCCTTCACGCTGTACGACACCGTGGTGAAGATCTGGTCGGAGCCACCGGTATCAATAATGGTATCGCCGTTGATGCTGTCTACATAGTAGGTGTCATCACCGAGTCCACCCATCATGGTATCGCCGCCGGCGCCGCCATTCAGGATGTTGTTGCCATCGTTACCGGTCAGGCTGTTGGCGAGACTGTTACCTGTGGCGTCAATATTATCGGTTCCGGTAAGCACCAGATTTTCCAGGAAGTTGCCCAGCGTGAAGCTGGTCGCTACCTGAACGGTATCCGTACCTTCGCCATCCACTTCCACAATCGAGTCACCGCTGTCAACGACATAGGTATCGTCACCGGTTCCCCCTTGCAGGGTATCGTTGCCGAGGCCGCCAGTCAGGGTGTCATTGCCGGCGCCGCCGCTGAGGACGTTGTCGGCGCCATCACCCGTCAGGCTGTCGGCATAGGCCGAGCCGCTGGCGTTTTCAATGCCGGTCAGGGTATCGCTGCCCGCGGCGCCGGTTGCGGTGCCCGCACCCAGATCCACCACAACGGCACCTGTCGCCGAACCGTAGGAAGCGGTATCGCTGCCCAAGCCGCCATCCAGCATATCGTCACCGTCACCGCCTTCCAGCACGTTGTTCATGCTGTTGCCGGTAATCATGTTGGATGCGCTGTTGCCGGTACCATTGATGCTTTCGGTTCCGATCAGGTAGAGATTTTCCAGACCCGATCCCAAGGTGAAGCTCACCGAGCTGTAGACCGAATCCGTGCCATCGCCACCCGACTCCGAAACCACATCACCGACATCATCGACGTAGTAGGTATCGTTGCCAGTGCCGCCAATCATGGTGTCGCCGCCAGCGCCGCCATCCAGGATGTCGTTGCCGGCGCGACCCACCAGCGTGTCCTCGCCATCGCCGCCAAGCAGGGTGTCATCACCCGCGCCGCCATCCAGCAGGTCGGCCTCGGAGCCGCCACTGAGCTGATCGTTACCGGTGCCACCCAGCAGGGTGTCTTCACCGGCATCGCCGCTCAACGTGTCATTGCCCGCCCCGCCGCTGATCAGGTCGTCACCGGCCAGGCCCGTCATGACATCATCACCACCCGTGCCGGTCAGCGTGTCGTACTTCATGCGGTATTCGCCGCGGCCGTTATAGC
>CAZPZK010000005.1:0-23430 GCA_964591095.1 uncultured Moraxellaceae bacterium
GCAGTGCCTCATGAAAAGCGAAGGGACCTGTTCAGACTTTCCTTAGGTGATCAGATCGGTCAGGATATTTGGGATAAATGGCCGTCGATCAGCCGCGCGGCAGTCAAGTGGGAGGTCGACTTGTTTGACCGGTTTGTCATGAAGGTGCTGGGAGGGGTTCATGATATTCTGACGCTGGACAAGGTGATGAACGAGCCGATTGAGCTTTCTGAGCGATCTAAGCTCCTGCTACATAATAAATATATTCCCTATCGCTTAATTGTTGCGAGGCTTGCCGGCAGGCGCGATTTTGAGAGTTTAGTGACCAAGTACAATTCATTGCCTAACTGGGGTGGAGATCAGCGCGGGAAATACTTGGGTGACGGTGATAGGCTGATTCAATATCTTCGTGATGAGGTGAAGCCTTTGGTTTGACTGGGCTGGCATCTTTGAATCGGGTTTTGCCGGATACTGGCTTGAGATCGTGTCTGGCGGGAGCAAAACCCCCCGCCGCTGCGCGTCGGCCCCCTTTCCAAGGGGGCGAGAATTTTCAGTGACTTGGAGTCCCCTTGGAAAGGGGGCGGCGCAAAGCGCCGGGGTTTTCCCTTGATTTCCCCCCATCCTTCCCTAAAATACCCGCCCCGACAGGAGCACGCACGGAAAGCCGGTTCCCGATAACCCGAAGAAGGATCTTCCCGGTATGGACCCGTACCACACCTCTCTCACGCCGCTGGCGCGTGCCTTGCGCCGCAACGCGACCGAGGCCGAACAACGGTTGTGGGCTGCTCTGCGCCGCCGCCGTCTGGGCGTGCGTTTTGCCCGCCAGAAGCCCATTCTCGGTTACATCGCCGACTTCTATAGTCATGAGGCCCGGCTGGTGATAGAACTGGATGGCAGCCAGCATCAACGGCCGGACACCCGGGACTATGATCGGCAGCGTGATGCCTGCTTCCATAGCCTGGGGCTGCGCGTGATTCGTGTGGATAACCGGCAGGTTCTCTCCGAACGCGACAGCGTGCTCACCCTTATTCACCAAGCAATCCACGAACCCCGACGCCCTATGCCCGACCTCCGCCCCCAAGCCCTCTCCATCCTTTCCCGCATTTTCGGCTACGACGCCTTTCGCGGCCGCCAGGAAGATATCGTCCTCACCCTGGCCTCCGGAGGCAATGCCCTGGTGCTGATGCCCACCGGCGGCGGCAAGAGCCTGTGCTACCAGATTCCCGCGTTGATGCGGCAGGGGACGGGCATTAGTGTCTCGCCGCTGATCGCCCTGATGAAGGATCAGGTGGATACCCTGCGCGAACTGGGGGTGAAGGCGGCCTTCCTCAACAGTTCGCTGCCGTTGACCGAACAGCGGCAGGTGGAGCAGGCGTTGCTCGCGGGCGAGTTGGACATGCTGTACGTTGCGCCGGAGCGGCTGCTGACCGAAGGCTTCCTCGGCCTGCTCGGCCGCGTGACCCCGGCGCTGTTCGCCATCGACGATGCGCATTGCGTCAGCCAGTGGGGGCATGATTTCCGCCCGGAATACCAGCAACTGGGTGTGCTGGCTGACCGCTTCCCGCATATTCCCCGCATCGCGCTGACCGCCACCGCCGACGAACGTACCCGCCGCGACATGATCACGGTGCTGAAGCTGGAAGATGCGCCGGTATTCCTCAGTAGTTTCGACCGGCCCAACAGCCGCTACACCATTGTCGAGAAGGATAACGGCCGCAAGCAGTTGCTGGACTTCATTCTCACCCGGCCGGAAGGATCGGCGGGGATCGTCTATTGCTTGTCGCGCAAGCGGGTGGAGGAGACGGCGGAATTCCTGCGGAGCAAGGGCCTGCCCGCGCTGGCTTACCACGCCGGGCTGCCCGCGCCGGAGCGCGCCCGCGTGCAGGACGAGTTCCTGTTGCAGGAAGGGCGCATCGTCTGCGCCACGGTGGCCTTCGGCATGGGCATCGACAAGCCGAACGTACGTTTCGTGGCGCATCTGGATCTGCCGAAATCGCTGGAAGGCTATTACCAGGAAACCGGCCGAGCCGGGCGCGATGGGCTGCCGTCCGAGGCGTGGATGAGCTACGGGCTGTCCGATATCGTGCAGGTGCGGCGCATGCTGGCCATGTCGGAGGCGCCGCCCGAAGTGAAGCGCATCGAGGCGCGCAAGCTGGACGCGCTGCTGGCCTACTGCGAAACCGCCACCTGCCGTCGCCAGGTGCTGCTGGCCTATTTCGGCGAAACGCTGCCGCAGGCTTGCGGCAACTGCGATATCTGCAGTGATCCGCCCAAGACCTGGGACGCCACCGTTGCGGCGCAAAAGATGCTGTCAGCCGCCATCCGCACCGGCAACCGTTTCGGCGCGGCGCACTTGATCGACGTGCTGACCGGCCATGAAACCGAGAAGATTCAGCAGTTCGGCCATGACCGACTGCCGACCTTTGGCATCGGTAAGGACTTGTCTGAACCGGCCTGGCGCAACGTGGCGCGGCAACTGGTGGCGCTGGGCTACCTGTTGCCGGATGACGAAGGTTTTGGCGGCCTGAAGGCGGGCGAATCGGCGCGGGCCTTGCTGAAGGGCGAGGTCGGCTTGCAATTGCGTGAATTGGCGATGCCCAAACCCAAGTCGTCCCGCAAAGACCGCGGTCTGGCCGCCGCCAGCGATTTGCCACCGGACGCTCAGCGCCGCTTCGACGCCTTGCGCCTGCTGCGGCTGTCGCTGGCGCAGAAACAGCAGGTGCCGCCCTATGTCATCTTCAACGACGCCACGTTGCGGGAAATGGCGGTCTGCGATCCGGTTTCCATGATGGAGCTGCTGGAAATCAGCGGTGTTGGCGAACAGAAGCTGGCGCGCTACGGACAGCTGTTCCTGGAGCGGCTGGCGGAGGTGCGCGGCTTGCCCGCCGGTCAGGCTCACGGATTTGCCGAGCCCGAGGCTGTCGCGGAAAAGGTGGATACCGTGGCCGCGACACTGGCGCTGGTGGAGGAAGGCTTGGACCGGTCTGAGATGGCGCAGCGTCGCGGCTTGTCCGAGGACACCATTGCCGGGCATCTGCTGAAGCTGTTCCAGGCGGGGAAAATCGGCAAGCGCGACCTGCTCTATGTTTCGGAGGGTGAGGCGGGGGAAATCGCCGCCGCCGCCCGGGAGTTGGGCCTGAAAGCCGGTCAACCAGCCAGCCGTGAGTTGAAGGAAACGCTGGGCAACCGCTTTTCCTATGGAGACCTCAACGCGGCGCTATGGCTGGCATCATGATAGGGCGGGTCCTTACCCCGTTTCGGGCAGGGGCTGCTTTCTGCTAACATGCAGCCCCCAAGTGTCCCAGCAACGAACCAAGGAGTTCTCCCATGACCGAGCGCAGACCCGCCTACCAACGCATCCTGCTCAAATTGTCGGGAGAAGCCCTGGCCGGTGATGCCGACATGGGTATCGATCCGCGCGTGCTGAACCGTATGGCGCTGGAGGTCGGCCAATTGGTCGGCATCGGCGTGCAGGTTGGGATTGTGCTGGGCGGCGGTAATATTTTCCGTGGTGCGGAGTTGCAGGCCAACGGTCTGGACCGCGTTGCCGGTGACCATATGGGCATGCTGGCGACCGTCATGAACGGGCTGGCCCTGCGCGATGCCATGGAGCGCAACAATATCCGCACCCGCATCCTGTCGGCCATTCCCATGAGCGGCATTGTCGATCACTATGACCGTCGTGCCGCGATCCGTGCCCTGCAAAGCGGTGATGTCTGCATTTTTGTCGGCGGCACGGGCAATCCCTTTTTCACCACCGATACCGCCGCTACCCTGCGTGGTATTGAAATCCAGGCCGATGTGGTGCTCAAGGCCACCAAGGTCGACGGCGTCTACGATTCCGATCCGTTCAAGAATCCCGAGGCCGTCAAGTACGATTACCTGACCTTTGATGAAGCCCTGGAAAAGAAACTCGGTGTGATGGACCTGACCGCCATTTGTTTGTGCCGCGACCAGAAAATGCCGCTGCGCGTCTTTAATATGAACAAGCCGGGCGCTTTGCTCAGCCTGCTGATGGGTGAGGCCGAAGGCACGCTGCTCGGCAGCAAGCCCCGCTAAGGAATACGGAGAAAAACCATGATCAACGACCTGAAAAAAGATTGCGAAACCCGCATGCGCAAGAGCCTGGAGTCCATGGAGCAGGCATTTGCCAAGGTCCGTACCGGCCGTGCCCATCCGTCCATCCTCAAGGATGTGATGGTGCCATACTACGGCTCCGACGTGCCGTTGCTGCAGGTGGCCAATGTCTCGGTAGATGACTCGCGGACGCTGCTGATCCAGCCTTATGAACGCACCATGGTGGGCGCTATCGACAAGGCTATCCGCAACAGCGATCTGGGCCTGAACCCCATTTCCGCCGATGTCATCCGCGTGCCGCTGCCCGCCCTGACCGAAGAAACCCGCCGCAACATGCAAAAAGTGGCCAGGCAGGAAGCTGAAAACGCCAAGGTCGCCATCCGCAATATCCGTCGCGATGTGTTGGCCGACGTCAAGGAGTTGCAAAAGGAAAAGGAAATTTCCGAGGATGACGAGCGCAAGGCTGGCGAAGACATCCAGAAGATCACCGACCGTTTTGTGGCCGACGTGGACAAACACCTGGCGGCCAAGGAAGCCGAATTGATGCAGGTCTGATGGGTGAGCACCGCTCCGGATCTTGATAGCGGCGGCTCCGTACCGCGGCATGTAGCCGTCATTATGGACGGAAACAACCGTTGGGCGAAAAAACGCATGCTGCCTGGCGGCGCCGGCCACAAGGCCGGGGAAAGCGCCTTGCGCCGAATCGTCGAGCACGCCGCCCGCCAGGGGATCGAGGTGCTGACCGTGTTCGCCTTTTCCAGTGAGAACTGGCGGCGCCCTGAAAACGAAGTCAGCCTGTTGATGAAGTTGTTCCTGCACGCGCTGGAGAAACAGGTGGAGGATCTGCACCGCCACAACATGCGGGTGCGATTTATCGGTGACCGCTCGATGTTCGCGCCGATCCTTCAGCAAGGCATGGCGGCTGGCGAGGCCAAGACGGCCGCCAATAGCGGTTTGACCTTGGTCATTGCCGCCAGTTACGGTGGGCAATGGGACGTCGCCAACGCGGCGCGGCAACTGGCGCTGCAAGTGCAGGCCGGGTCCTTGCGCGCCGAGGATATCGATACCGGCAGGCTCCAGCAGCATGTACAGATGGCGGACCTGCCGCCGGTGGATCTGCTGATTCGCACCGGGGGCGAATTGCGCCTCAGCAATTTTGTCCTGTGGCAGGCGGCCTACGCCGAATTTTATTTTTCCGAGAAACTCTGGCCGGATTTCGATCCCGCTGCGCTGGATGAGGCCCTGGCTGATTATGCCAGTCGCCAGCGTCGTTTCGGCCGTACCAGCGCACAAGTTGAGAATCGACATGCTTAAGGAAAGAATCATCACCGCGCTGATCCTGTTGCCGATCGTTCTCTGGTGCGTGTTCGGCGCCGGAGACTCCAGCGCCTTCAAGGCCCTTGCCGGAGCACTGGTGCTGGTGGGCGCCTGGGAATGGACGGCGCTGATGAAAGTGGAAAACCTGCCGGGACGCGTGGCCTTTGTGGCGCTCGTCGCCGCCGGCGTGGTGGCCGCAGCCTTGCCGCAGGCCGCACCATGGCACGTACCCCTCTATGGGTTGGCAACCGGATTCTGGCTGATTGCCCTGCGCATGGTAACGGGATTTCCGGATTCGTCGCGATACTGGTCCAAGGGGATCGTACTCCTGCCAATGGGTTTGCTCTTGCTGATTCCGGCCTGGAGCGGACTGGTCGATCTGCATCAAGCCTCTCCTTGGTGGCTGATGTATCTCTTCCTGTTGGTCTGGGGCGCGGATACCGGCGCCTATTTCGCCGGCCGTGCGCTGGGTAAGAACAAGCTGGCTCCCGCCGTCAGCCCCGGTAAAACCATTGAGGGCATGATTGGCGGCCTGTTGCTGACCATGATCATCATGACGGCTGTCGGCTTCTATCGTGAACTTACACCACTGCGCTTTGCCGCCTTTGCAGGCTTGTCCTTGCTGACGGTGCTGGCGTCCGTGTTGGGGGACCTGTTGGAGTCGATGGTGAAGCGGCAGGCGGGCGTCAAGGATTCGGGCAATATCTTCCCCGGACACGGTGGAGCGCTCGACCGCATTGACAGCCTGACCGCCGCCGCTCCGGTTTTTGCCTTGGGCTGGGCCTTGTCAGGTGGTTTCTAAGCACATGCAGTCCATTACGGTCCTTGGCGCCACGGGTTCAATTGGCCAAAGCACTCTGGATGTCGTGGCTCGTCATCCGGAGCGCTACCGGGTGTTTGCCTTGACCGGACAGTCTCGCTTGCGTGAGTTGGCGGATCTGTGCAACCGTTTCCGTCCCCGCTATGCCGTGGTAGGCCGTGATGACGATGTACCGACCGTAAAATCCCTTCTGGACCATGACGCCACGGTGATTCTGTCAGGACCGCAAGCGCTGGCGGAGGTCGCGTCGCATCCCGACTGCGATGCGGTGATGGCGGCAATTGTCGGCGCTGCCGGCCTGTTGCCGACCCTGGCCGCGGTTCGCGCCGGCAAGCGGGTGCTCCTTGCCAATAAGGAAGTATTGGTCATGGCGGGTGACCTGTTCATGCAGGCAGTCAAGGTTCATGGCGCAACCCTGCTGCCAATAGACTCCGAGCATAATGCCATTTTCCAGTGCCTGCCGTCCGCGCGTTTTCATTCCCTGGAGGATGTCGGTGTCGAACGCATCCTGCTGACCGCTTCCGGCGGCCCGTTCAGGACAATGAGCGCCGGAGAGTTGGTGAACGTGACGCCCGAACAGGCCTGTCGGCATCCCAACTGGAGCATGGGCCGCAAGATTTCCGTGGATTCGGCAACCCTGATGAACAAGGGGCTGGAATTCATTGAGGCCTGCTGGCTCTTCAACGCGCGCCCGGATCAGGTCGAGGTGGTGGTGCACCCGCAGAGCATCATTCATTCGCTGGTTCAGTATAGGGACGGTTCGACGCTGGCGCAGCTGGGCAATCCGGATATGCGGACGCCCATCGCCCATGCCCTGGCGTGGCCGGAGCGGATTGATGGCGGTGTTCCCCGGCTGGACCTGACCGCTTTGCAATTGTCCTTCGAGGCGCCCGATGAGGGCCGTTTCCCTTGTCTTCGGCTGGCCCGCGAGGCCATGGCGACCGGGGGCACCGCTCCCGCCATCCTCAATGCCGCCAATGAAATTGCCGTTTCGGCGTTTCTGGATGGACTGCTGGGTTTTACCGCCATCCCGGAAGTGATCGAGCGGGTGCTTACACAATTGCCAATGAGTCCGGCGCTCAATCTGGACACAATCCTTGACGCTGACCGCGCTGCCCGCAAGGCGGCCCGGGCCTGCCTTTCCCAGTGTCGAGCATAAGGCCTCTATGGACATACTTCACATCCTTCTGGCGGCCATCATTGTGCTGGGGCCGTTGATCGCCATTCATGAATTCGGTCATTTCTGGGTTGCCCGTCGGCTGGGTGTCAAGGTGCTGACATTCTCCATCGGGTTTGGCCCGGCCCTGTGGTCGCGGCGCGCCAAGGATGGAACGGAATACCGCATTGCCGCCATTCCCTTGGGCGGATACGTCAAGATGGCCGACGAAAACGAAGGCGAAGTGCCAGAAGCCGATATCCCGCGCGCATTCAACCGCCAACCGGTACTGGCGCGAATGGCCATTGTGGCGGCCGGTCCCCTGATCAATCTCGCCTTTGCCGTTTTCCTGTTCTGGATCCTGTTCCTGCAAGGCGTGGAAACCCTGCGTACCGTCGTCGGTACGGTTCAGCCGGGTTCGCCGGCAGCTGTTGCCGGGTTGCATCCTGGAGATGAGATTCTCACGGTTGACGGCCGCACTACCCGTGATTGGGAGGGCGTGACCTATGCCTTGGTGGATCGGATGGGGGAAAGCGGTGTGATCCGCTTGACCGTGATGACATCCGGCGCCACGACGCCGCGCGAACTGAACCTGCAGGTAAAACAGTATCTCAAGGTGGCGGGAGATGATCCGCTGCGTTCCCTGGGCTTCGTTCCTTACCAGCCGCACTTGCAGCCTTTGATAGGCGAGGTCAAGCCGGGTGGCCCCGCCGACCAACAGGGCATGAAACCTGGGGATCGGGTGCTTAAGGCGGATGGAAAAGTGATATCCACCTGGCAGGATTTTGTCGAGGTGGTGCGCACGCACCCTGAGTCGACCTTTGCCGCCGAAGTGCGGCGAGGGGAGGCCGTGCTTTCCTTGTCCTTGACGCCTCGCAGTCAGAAAGACGAGTTGGGCATTCGGGAAGGCAAACTCGATATCGGTCTTGGCAAGCAGGATTTCCGTATTCCACCGGCGTATCTCCAGCGGTTGGACTACGACCCGCTGACCGCGCTCGGCGAGGCTTTCCGCAAGACCGGGAATCTCATCGACATGACCCTGGTTTCCTTGGGCAAAATGCTGGTCGGTCTGGTGGGGCTCGACAATCTCAGTGGCCCGATCACCATCGCCAAGGTGGCGGGACACACCGCCAGTATCGGTTGGGAGGCCTTGATCGGTTTCATGGCTTTGCTCAGTGTCAGCTTGGGGGTGTTGAACCTGCTGCCGATTCCGGTGCTGGATGGCGGACACCTGCTTTTTTATTCGGCGGAAGCCATTCTGGGTAAACCGTTGCCGGCCCGGATACAGGATTGGGGGCTGCGGGCAGGCATTGCCATCATGGGCAGCCTGATGCTGCTGGCCATTTTCAATGATCTGGTTCGCCAGTTCAGATAAGCATTTACTTGACTTGACGGTGCAAGGCCGCCCTCCGGCCGAGGGCGAGCGGCACGGGGACTGTACCTGATGATGTTTAAGCGGTTGTCGGCATTGGCGTTGGGCGTGATTCTGGGCATGAAGGCCTGGGCTCAGGACGCGGAAGGCTTCACGATTAGGGACATTCGCCTGGAAGGCTTGATGCGGGTTTCTCCCGCCAGCGTCTATGCACAGTTACCGTTAGCTGGTGGCGACCAGGCCACGGAGGACCGCGTGGCAGATGCGGTGCGGACGCTTTTCCGTACCGGCAACTTTGAAGATGTGGTTGCGGAGCGTGACGGCGAGGTGTTGGTCTTCCGGCTGACCGAACGTCCGGCGATTACCGAAGTCAAGATTGACGGCAACAAGGCGATTGATACGGACACCCTGATGGATGCGCTGAAAAAGGCCAACCTGACGGAAGGCGAGGTTTTCCGCCGTTCGACAATGGACCACATCAAGGGCGAACTCGAACGGCAGTACATGGGGCAGGGGCGTTATGACGCCGTCATCACCGTGGATGCGGTGCCCAAGCCGCGTAACCGGGTGGCGCTGCAGATTCACATCGTCGAGGGCACCCCCGCGAAGATCAAGAGCATCAACTTTGTCGGCAATCAGGTCTTCAGCGATGAACAGCTGGCCAAGGTTTTCCAGCTCAAGCCCACGCATTTTACGTCGTTCTACAAAAGCGATGACAAATACGCCCGTGAACGTCTTAACGGCGACCTGGAGGCGCTGCGCTCCTGGTACATGGACCGTGGCTATATCAATTTCGCCATCACATCGACCCAGGTCACGTTGAGCCCGGACAAGCGCAAGGTTCATGTCGATATCAATGTGTCGGAAGGGGAAAAGTACACATTTGGCGAGCCCCGGCTGCTGGGTGAGTTCCCCGTCGAAGAACAGGAATTGCGCAAGTTATTGCTGATCGCGCCCGGCACCACGTTTTCCCAGCAACTGGTCACCGCCAGCACCAAGTTGCTGTCGCACCGCCTCGGCAATGACGGTTATTTGTTTGCGGAAATCAACCCGGTTCCCGAGATTGATGAGCCGAACCGCAAGGTTAACCTCAGCTTCTTCATCAATCCCGGCAAACCGACGTATGTGCGCCGGATCAGCTTCCAGGGCAACCAGAAAACCGATGATGTGGTCTTGCGGCGTGAGATGCGCCAGTTTGAAGGCGCTCTGGCGGCCACCGATAAGCTTGACCTGTCCAAGATGCGCTTGCAGCGTTTGGGGTTTTTCAAGGATGTGGCGGTGGAAACACCGCGGGTTCCGAATACCAACGACCAGGTCGATGTGAATGTCCGGGTCGAGGAGCAGCCTTCCGGCACCTTGTCCGCCAGCCTGGGATATTCGCAGGGTTCCGGCCTGATCTTCACTTTCAGCGTCAGCCAGAACAATTTTCTCGGTACCGGCAACAAGGTTGGGGTCAACCTCAACCGTTCCGATACCAGTGATGCCTACAACCTGTCCTTTGTGGACCCCTATTTCACACTGGATGGCATCAGTCGCGGCTATAACCTCTATTACCGCAAGACCAAATTCGACAGCCTCAATGTCAGTAATTACGTGACAGATTCCCGGGGCGGCAACATCAGTTTCAGTTACCCGATCGATGAAACGCGTAGCATCAGCCTGGCGCTGGGAGTCGACCAGACGGATATTGTCACCGGAACCAGCACCTCCAAGCTGGTGGATGATTTCGTCAAGGAGTTTGGCAACAGCATTTCCAGTTACACGGCCACCATTGCCTGGAATTACAACACCCTGAACCGGGGAGTCTTTGCCGACAAGGGGGCTTCACAGCGCCTGGGGCTGGATGTTGCGATCCCCGGCAGCGATGTGGACTATCTGAAGTTGAGTTATAGCGGCCAGTTGTACATTCCGCTCAGCGAGGATTACAGTCTGCGTTTGCGCACCGAGTTGGGGTATGGTTACCAGATGCCGTTCTACAAGAATTTCTTTGCGGGCGGCTATGGTTCGGTTCGTGGATATCGCGATAACCGTCTGGGTCCCCGCAGTCCGTCCATTGCCTACAGCAATGATCCGGATCCGGAATATGTGGGTGGCAATATACTGGTCGAAAACGGCCTGGAGTTGGTCGTGCCGACCCCGTTCGCCAAGGATAACCGTTCCTTGCGCACGGTGTTTTTTGTGGATTCCGGCATGGCGTACCATACGGATATCGCCGGTTATGATTTTGATCCCGGCGAAATCCGTTACACGACAGGCATCAGCTTGGCCTGGTTGACGGCTATCGGCCCGTTGACGTTCAGTCTTTCCCGCCCGCTCAACAAGCAGGCCGGCGATGAGACCCAGGCGTTCCAGTTTACTATCGGTCAGTCGCTTTGATCTGGCTTACAATATCAGGAGTGAGGGTTATGCGTTCATTTATGGCAATGGCGGCGTTGGTGCTCGGTCTGGCAACGGCGGGCGTCGCCCAAGCCGCAGGCGGAGTTGCCGTGGCGGACAGCCAGGCCGCGATCATGTCGACGGACTATGCCAAGAAAACCTTTGAGAAACTCAACAAGGATCTCGAACCGCAACGGAACCGCCTTGACCAGTTGCGCAAGGAGTTGGCCGCCATCGAGGAAAAGTTCCAGAAGAATGCTTCCATCATGAGCGCCAAGGAAAAGACAGATCTGCAAACGCAGGCCCGTCAGAAGATGGAGGAATTCCAGAATCTGGCGCAAGCCCTGCAAAAGCGCGCGCAGGATGTCCAGCAGGAAATGGTGCAGAAGATGCTGCCCAAGATGGAGGAAGCGGTGGAAGAAATCCGCAAGGCGTCCAATATCGACATTATCATTGAGCGCAAGAACGTGATCTGGGCCGAGCCCGCGACGGACATCACCAAGAAGATTACTGAGAAGTTGAATACCGCCATGGCCAAGCCCGCCGCCGCCACCGCTCCCAGCAAATAAGGCGGATCAACCTGATGAAACGGTGGACTCTGGCGGAACTGGCGGAAATGACAGGCGCCATTCTTCATGGTAATGCCGGTCACTCCATTGATGGCCTGGCGACACTGCGCAGCGCAGGTTCTTCTCAGCTCAGCTTTCTTGCCAATCCTTTGTACCGCTCGGCATTGACGACAACCGGTGCAGGGGCGGTGCTGATGACCGCCGAGGATGCGGCGGGCTACACCGGCAACGCCTTGGTGGTGGATAATCCCTACGCGGCTTACGCGCGGTTGACCCATCGCTTTGACCGTACGCCGCGGCCGGATGCCGGAATTGATCCATCGGCCTCGATCCACCCCGGCGCCCGGATCGATCCGACCGCCTGCATCGGCCCTTTGGTCAGCGTGGGCGAGGATGCGGTGATCGGCGCCGGCAGTGTTCTGGAGCCCGGAGTTGTCATCGGCGCCCGCGCCCGTCTGGGGTCCGCGTGCCGGATCCGCGCCAATGCGGTCATCCATCACGACTGCGTACTGGGTGATCGCGTGGTGATTCATTCCGGAGCGGTGATTGGCGACGATGGCTTTGGTTTTGCGCCGGCGGGAGGGCGCTGGAACAAGATTGCCCAGATCGGACGCGTGGTGATCCATGATGATGCCGATATCGGCGCCAATACCACGATTGATCGCGGGGCTCTCGATGACACGGTGATCCATCAGGGCGTCATCATTGATAACCTGGTTCAGATTGCCCACAATGTCGAGATTGGCGCGCATACGGCGATTGCGGCTTGTTGCGGCATATCCGGAAGCACTAAAATCGGCGCCTGGTGCGTGCTCGCCGGTGGCGTTGGCATGGTCGGGCATATCGAGATCTGTGATCGCGTGCATGTCACCGGCATGACGATGATCACCAAGTCGATTACGAGTCCGGGCAGTTACTCCTCCGGCACGGCGTTTGATTCGACCGAAAACTGGAAGAAGATGGCGGTGCGCCTGAAGAAGCTGGACCAGATGTCCCGGCGAATGCGGGAGCTTGAGGCGCTGGTGCGGCAACTTGCCCCCCAGACCGATGGTCCGAATACCGATTGAGAGTTCTGATGACCGATACCTTGCAGCTACCACTTTATGTGCAGTCCATCCGTGAATACCTGCCGCACCGGTATCCGTTTCTGATGGTGGACCGTATTACCGAACTGGAACTCGGCAAAAGCATCACCGGCTTCAAGAACGTGACGATCAACGAGGAGTTTTTCAACGGTCATTTCCCGCAAAAGCCTATCATGCCCGGAATGTTGATCATCGAGGCCATGGCGCAGGTAGCGGGAGTCCTCGGATTCGTGACGGCCGGCAAGCGGCCCGTGGATGGTTTAATTTACTTGTTTGTCGGTGCCGATAACACCCGATTCAAGCGTCAGGTGATTCCGGGTGATACACTGACGCTTCATGCGGAGCTGGTAGCCAGCAAACGCCATATCTATAAATTCGCCTGCCGCGCCATGGTGGGTGACGAACTGGCGGCCAGCGCCGACATCCTGGTCGCCGAGCAGGTAATGTAAATGCAGATACATCCAACCGCGATCGTGGATAGCCGTTCCCGCATTGCCGAGGGCGTGATCATTCACCCCTATACCATTATCGGACCGGATGTCGAAATCGGTGAGGGCTGTGAGATCGGCCCTCATGTGGTTGTCAAGGGCCCCACCCGCATTGGCCGCAACAACCGGATTTTTCAGTTCTCGTCGGTTGGCGAGGATTGCCAGGACAAGAAATACAAGGGTGAGCCGACCTCGCTGGAAATCGGCGACAATAATGTCATCCGTGAGGCATGCACCATTCATCGCGGCACGGTCCAGGATGAAAGCATCACCCGCATCGGCAATGGCAACCTGTTCATGGTCAACTCCCATGTGGCGCATGATTGCGTGGTTGGCAATGACTGTATCTTTGCCAATAACGTCGGCATCGCGGGTCATGTCAAGGTCGGTGACAGCGTCATCATTGGCGGCAACTCGGGCATCCATCAGTTCTGTGTGTTGTCTTCCTACAGCATGGTGGGCGGCGGCAGCCTGATCCTCAAGGACGTCCCGGCGTTTGTCATGGTCTCCGGCAACCCGGCTCAGGCTGCGGGCATGAATTTCGAGGGCATGCGCCGACGGGGATGGAGCAGCGAGACCATCAACAATCTCAAGCGCGCCTACAAGATTGTCTATCGTCAAAGCCTGACCATGGACGAAGCCATTCGTCAGCTGGAAAGTGATTTGCTGCCGGTTTGCCCTGAAGTGGGATTGCTGATCGAGTCCCTGAAATCTTCCAGTCGCGGAATTACGCGCTAACCGTTATAGTTTCCAGTCATTGCCTGCCGGTCATGCCGCGCAGGCTGCTTTGCGTTCATTTTTTTACACCGGTTGGAACGTCCTTCAGGCCAGGCCCATGTTTCAGTATCAGAAAGAAAACCATGCTGCTGCCTGGACTCAGGACTATGTCTTCCAGCAGTTGATCCCCTATATCGGCAACAAGCGCAAGTTGCTGGGATTATTGCAGCAGGCGGTGGAATTTACCGAAGTCGACCCCGCCAAGGGCGTGTTCCTGGATCTGTTTGCCGGCTCGGGCGTTGTGGCCCGCATGGCCAAGCGCCTGGGCTTCCGCATCATTGCCAATGACTGGGAGCCTTATGCCTATGATCTCAATGCCTGTTATATCGGTTGCAATGCCGCGCCTGACTTTACCGAAATAGGCGGTTACGCGCGGGCGCTGGCGGTGCTGAACCAATTGGAGCCTCGCGAGGATTGGGTGACGCGTCACCTCTGTCCGGATGATGATATCCGTTTTGATGTCATGCGCGATCGCATGTTCTATACCCGCGCCAACGGCATGCGTCTGGATGCCATGCGAGATCAGATCGAGCTTTGGGATCATCAGGGGCTGCTGACCTTGCAGGAAAAATCCTGTTTGCTGGCCCCCTTGCTGTATCAGGCCAGCTATACCAGTAATACCAGCGGCGTCTTCAAGGCCTTTCATCGCGGTTGGGGGGGGCAAACGGGCACGGCGTTGTACCGGATACTGTCCGAACTGGAACTGAAGCCGGCGCTGTTTTGTGACAATGGCCGCGAAAACGAGGTTTATCAACTGGATAGTCAACAGTTGGTGCAATATCTGGCTTCGGAAGGCATGACCGTGGATGTGGCGTATCTCGATCCGCCCTACAACCAGCATCCCTATGGCAGCAATTATCATGTGCTGAACAGCTTGTCGTTGTGGGACAAGCCGGCGGTGACCCCAAAAATTGAAGGTCGCAACAAGTCAGCCATCCGTGACGACTGGCGGACCGAGCGGCGCAGCGCCTACAACTACCGGGGTGAAGCCTGGAACGCCTATGCCACGATGCTGGAAACGCTCGAAGCACGGTTCATTCTCACCAGTTACAGCACGGACGGCATGATTCCGCTGGAAGGCATGGTATCGGCCTGTATCGGCAAGGGACATACCGAAGTGTTTTGCCGCCCCTACAAACGCTATCGCGTGAGCTCGCAACGTTTTTCGGCCAAGCCGGTGAATGTTGAATTCGTGCTGCTGGTGGATAGCCGGCGGCGTCATCGTGGCGGTAGCGTGGATGCCTTGTGTGACCGCATCCGTCATGCCGAGGCCAGCGCCTTGCTGATTCATCCTGAAACCGGCTTTGAGCTGGTGGGGTGAGGCCACCCAGGTCTCCGGAGCAAAAAACCCATGAATCCCCTTCGACAGCGTCCGGTGTTTGGAATCGTCGCCGGTGAAGTGTCCGGCGATACCCTGGGAGCGGGATTGATCCGCGCCCTGCGTCAACGCTATCCCGATGCCCGCTTTGTCGGTATCTGTGGACCGCAAATGCAGGAGGCCGGCGGCGAAAGCTGGTTTCCCATGGAGCGCCTGTCCGTGATGGGGCTGGTTGAGGTTCTGGGACGTATCCGCGAGTTGTTTGCAATCCGGGATGAATTGCAGCGGCGGTTTCTGGACGAGCGGATTGATTGCTTCATCGGGATCGATGCCCCGGACTTCAATTTGCGGCTGGCGCCGGCATTGAAGGCGGCCGGTATCCCCACCGTCCACTATGTCAGTCCTTCCGTTTGGGCCTGGCGGCAGGGGCGTATCCATAAAATCAAGGCGTCAGTCGACCTGATGTTGTGCCTTCTGCCTTTTGAGAAGGCGTTTTATGACCGGCATGCCTTGAAAGCGGTTTTTGTCGGCCATCCGCTGGCGGACAGCCTGCCCATGGAGCATGATGTTCGTCTCCCGCGCCAGCAGTTGGGACTGGCTCAGGATGCGCGCGTCATTGCGCTCCTGCCCGGCAGTCGGGGAGGAGAGGTCAGCCGGATCGCGCCGGTCTTGTTTGCGGCGGCCAAGAGGCTGGCCATTGACTTTCCGGATGCCGAGTTTGTCATCCCGGCGATCAACAGCTACCGGCGGGAACAGATCAGTGAGTTGCTGACGGCATCCGGGCTCAAGGCGCGAATTGCCGATGAGCGTTATGGCGCCGGCGTGGGCCGACTGGTCATGGGAGCGGCGGACCTGGTCATCATGGCATCGGGGACAGCGACTCTGGAGGCCATGTTGCTCAAGCGGCCGATGGTCGTTCTGTACAAGTTGCACTGGTTGACCTACCTTATTGCCCGCCTGATGGTGCACTCACGCTTTTTCAGCCTGCCCAACCTGTTGGCGGACGAGATGCTGGTGCCGGAGTTATTGCAAGGGGCGGCCAGCCCGCCCGGGGTAGCGGAAGCGGCCCGGCGCTGGTTGCAGGATGCGGAGTATCGGGAGCTGCGCACCGGTCGTTTTGCCGCCATTCACCGTCAACTGCAGGTCAATGGCAGTGAAACCGGGGCGGCAGCCATTCAACAATTGCTGGAGGCCAAGTAACGTGGAACTGGAACAGATTCTGGCTCATTACCAGCGCATAGCCGGTGTGGATGAAGTGGGTCGTGGCCCCTTGGTGGGAGCGGTGGTGACAGCGGCCGTCATTCTGGACCCGGCGCGTCCGATCAGCGGGCTCAAGGACTCCAAGAAACTGACCGAGAAACGCCGGGAAGAGCTGGCGGCGGAAATTCGTGACAAGGCGTTGTCCTGGAGCCTGGGGCGGTCCGAGCGCATCGAGATTGATGAGATCAATATTCTCAAGGCAACGATGCTGGCCATGCAGCGCGCGGTCAACGGCCTTAAGGAGCATCCGGATTTTGTGCTGGTGGATGGCAATCGCTGCCCTCTGCTGACCTACCCGTGCCTGGCCGTGGTGAAAGGGGATAGCCTCGTTGCCGCCATCAGTGCCGCCAGCATCCTGGCCAAGGTCGCTCGCGATGCCGAAATGATGGCCTTGCACGAGCGCTTTCCCCAGTATGGCTTTGCCGAACACAAGGGTTATCCGACGCCCAAGCATCTGGCGGCCCTCAAGGAATACGGTCCCATTCTGGAGCATCGCCGGTCCTTCGGGCCGGTGCGGGAAGCGCTGAGCCATCATCTGAATAATCTTTAGCCATCGCCCTGTTCTTGCGGCTGCCTGCAATCGCATCCGATGCAACTCTCGGCCTGCCGAAATCTATGCCCGCGTGCTAGCGCAATCCGGCCTGTAAATCGGGGCCATTCCGGTTGGACCGGTGATATGATTCCACCCCCCGGCACCTCTATATACTGACCGAGACCTGACCATGTCCTTCGTCCATTTGCGCGTCCACACCGAATTCTCCCTGCAGGATTCGCTGGTGCGTATTGATGATCTGGTCAAGGCGGTCCGAACGGCCAGGATGCCGGCCGTGGCCGTGACCGATCTGAGTAACCTGTACGGCCTGGTCAAATTCTACAAGTCAGCGCAGGGCAAGGGCGTCAAGCCCATATTCGGGGCCGATCTCTGGATCCAGGAAGGCGATCAGGTGTTCATGGTGACGGTTTTCGCCATGAATGATGTGGGATATCAAAGTCTTATCCGTGTTATCTCGCGTAGTTTCGTTGAAGGGCAGCGTGATGGCAAGGCGATTGTGCAGCGAGCCTGGCTGGAAGAGCTGAATGCCGGCCTCATCCTGCTATTGGGCAAGCACAGCAGCATCGGCCAACTCCTGCTCGGTGCGGATCCGACCTTGACGGTACCGGCGCTGCAAGCCTGGATGACGGTGTTTCCGGATCGTACTTATCTCGAACTGCAGCGCACGGGACGCGCCGGGGATGAGGCGTTTGTGCATGCGGCCGTGGATCTGGCGACGACTTGCGAGTGTCCCGTTGTCGCCACCAATGATGTCCGTTTCATTGCACCGGAGGATTTCGAGGCGCACGAGGTTCGGGTTTGCATTGCGCAGTCCTATGTCCTGGCGGATCCCAAGCGGCCCCGCGAATACAGCCCCGAACAGTATCTGAAATCTCCGGAGCAGATGAGGGAGTTGTTTAGCGATATTCCGGAAGCCATTGAAAACACGGTTGAAATTGCGCGCCGCTGCTCGGTGGGAGTGCGTCTGGGTAAAAGCTTCCTGCCTGACTTCCCCGTGCCTGCAGGCATGACCATCAACGAGTTCTTCATTGAGATTTCGAAGCAGGGGCTGGAAGAGCGCCTCGACAAGTTGTACGACCGCAACGCCCCCGATTTTGCCGATACGGCCAGGGTCTATCATGAGCGGCTGGATTTCGAACTGCAGATCATCAACCAGATGGGTTTCCCCGGCTACTTCCTGATTGTGATGGATTTCATTGGCTGGGCAAAAAACAACGGCGTGCCGGTTGGACCGGGCCGGGGTTCCGGCGCCGGTTCACTGGTCGCCTATTCCCTGAAAATCACCGATCTGGATCCGTTGAAGTATGACTTGCTGTTTGAACGCTTCCTGAATCCGGAGCGGGTCTCCATGCCTGACTTCGATATTGACTTCTGCATGGACGGCCGTGACCGGGTGATCGAGTACGTGGCCAACAGCTACGGCCGCGAGGCGGTTTCGCAGATCATCACGTTTGGCACGATGGCGGCAAAAGCGGTGGTCCGTGACGTGGCGCGGGTGCAGAGCAAGTCCTATGGCCTGGCCGACAGGATATCCAAGCTCATTCCGAAAACACCGGGCATTTCGCTGGAGGAAGCGCGGCAGCAGGAGCCGCAACTCAACGAGATGCTGAGCAATCCCCAGGAGCGGGATTTCGAGGACGCCAACGAAATCTGGGAAATGGCGCTGAAACTGGAAGGTTTGACCCGCGGTGTCGGCAAGCACGCGGGCGGCGTGCTGATTGCGCCCGGCCGCCTGACCGACTTTACCGCCGTATATTGCGATGAAGAAGGCAAATGGGTCAGTCAGTTCGACAAGGACGACGTGGAGGCCGTAGGCCTGGTCAAATTCGACTTTTTGGGCCTGCGCACACTGACCATCATTGACTGGGCGCTTGCCGACATCAACCGCAAGCGCGAAGCCAAGGGCCAGGGCCCGCTGGACCTGACCACCATCCCGCTGGACGATTTGCCGACCTACAAATTGTTGCAGGAGGGCCGGACTACCGCCGTTTTCCAGCTGGAATCGCGCGGCATGAAGGAGCTGTTGAAGAAGCTCAAGCCCTCCAACTTTGAAGACCTGATCGCCTTGGTGGCGCTGTATCGTCCCGGTCCGCTGGAGTCGGGCATGGTTGACGACTTCTGTAACCGCAAGCATGGACGGGCTCAGGTCGCCTATCCGGACGCCAAATACCAGCACGAATGCCTGGAACCTATCCTGAAACCGACCTATGGCGTTATCGTCTATCAGGAACAGGTGATGCAGATTGCCCAGGCAATGGCCGGTTACTCCCTGGGCGGCGCCGATATGCTCCGCCGCGCCATGGGCAAGAAAAAACCCGAGGAAATGGCCAAGGAGCGGGTCAAGTTCATGGCGGGCGCGAAAGATCAGCAGATCGACGAAGATCTCGCCGGCCACATCTTTGACCTCATGGAAAAATTTGCCGGTTATGGCTTCAACAAATCTCACTCCGCCGCCTATGCGCTGGTGTCTTACCAGACGGCCTGGCTGAAGCACCATTATCCGGCGGAGTTCATGGCGGCCGTGCTGTCGGCGGAAATGCACAATACCGACAATGTCGTGTTGTTCATCGAAGAATGCCGCACCATGAATATTCCGATCGTGCCGCCGGACGTCAATCATTCGCGTTTCAAGTTTGTGCCGCTCAATGAAACCATCGTCTATGGTCTGGGCGCGATCAAGGGCGTGGGCGAGGGGCCGATTGAGTCCATTGTGGAGGGGCGTCACAGTGGTCCTTACCAGGATATATTCGATTTTTGCCGCCGTATTGACCTGAAGAAAGCCAACAAACGCACGCTGGAAGCCCTGATCAAGGCGGGCGCGATGGACAAGCTGGGCCCGCACCGCGCCTGTCTGATGGCGACCTTGCCGGAAGCGGTCAAGGCGGCGGAACAGCAGGCGCGCAACGCCAGCGCGGGCATGATGGACCTGTTTGGCGAGATCGTCGAAGCTACGCCCGACAACGCGTACCCTTCCGTGTTGCACTGGACGGATGACGAGCGCCTGACCGGGGAAAAGGAAACCCTGGGCTTGTTCCTCACCGGCCATCCGATTGATCAGTATCTTGATGAAATCAAACGCTATATCGGCTGCCGCCTCAGCGATGTCCAGCCGACAAGGCGCGGCCAGACGGTATTGATTGCCGGCTTGATCATGGATGTGCGCATTTTTGCCAAGCCGGGCAAGTCGCCGCGCGCCATCGTGTTGCTGGACGACCGCAGCGGCCGGGTGGAGGCCAGCTTCTTTGGTGAAATCCTGGAGAACAACAAGGCCTTGCTGCAGGTGGATCAGGTCATCATGGTCGAGGCGGAAATCAGTCCGGACGAGTATTCCGGAGGCTTCCGCGTTACCGCGCGCAAGGTGTACTCGGTGGCGGACGCCCGCATCAACGCCGCCCGTACGCTCGAACTGACACTGGATATGAATACCCTGCAATTAGCCCAGGTCAGGGAGTTGCAGGGATTATTAAGGCAAAATTTGCCGGTAAATGGTCAAAAAAGCGTCGCCATGCAGTTTCGCTGTCAGCAATCCCGAGCGACAGCCGTGCTACAGTGCGGTGATGACTGGCGCGTATATCCCGGTGACGGCCTCATCAAGCGGCTTCGCCAACTTTATGGTCCAAGCGCGTTGCGTATTGTGTATTAACAGGGACACGAACCCATGAATCCGAACTTTCTGGATTTCGAGCAGCCCATTGCCGAACTGGCGGCGAAGATTGACGGACTGAAGTCCCTCGGGGGCGCCAACAACCTTAACCTGTCCGAGGAAGTGCGTCGGCTGGAACAGAAGAGCCAGGCCCTGACGGAAGAGCTTTTCGCCAACCTGACCCCCTGGCAGGTGGCCCAGATGGCGCGTCATCCGCAACGCCCCTATACCCTGGACTACATCAATCATATCTTCACCGATTTCGACGAATTGCATGGCGACCGCGTGTTTGGCGATGACGCCGCCATCGTCGGTGGTCCGGCCCGGCTCCAGGGCGAGCCGGTCATGGTTATCGGTCACCAAAAGGGGCGTGACATCAAGGAAAAGGTACGCCGCAATTTCGGCATGCCCAATCCCGAGGGGTATCGCAAGGCGTTACGCCTGATGGAGATGGCGGAACGTTTCCGCCTGCCGGTTTTCACCTTTATCGATACTCCGGGCGCCTATCCCGGCATCGAGGCGGAGGAGCGCGGGCAAAGCGAGGCGATTGCCCGCAACCTGGCCGTCATGTCCCGGCTCAATACGCCGGTCATCGCCACCGTCATCGGCGAGGGCGGTTCGGGTGGAGCCTTGGCCATCGGCGTTTGCGACAGTCTGTTAATGCTGCAGTACAGCACCTATTCCGTGATTTCGCCGGAAGGTTGCGCCTCCATCCTGTGGAAGACCTCCGACAAGGCGGCGGATGCCGCGGACGCCATGGGATTGACCGCCCAGCGCTTGCAGGAGCTGGGGTTTGTCGATGACATTATTCCCGAGCCGCTCGGGGGCGCTCACCGCGATGTCAGCCTGATGGCCGATAACCTTCGCAAGGGACTGGTCAAGCAATTGCGCAAATTGCGGTCGCTGGATACCGAAACCTTGCGCGCCCGCCGTTTTGACCGCCTGATGAGCTACGGTGGCACCTGAGTCCATGCCGCTGGCGGTTGTTCGGCGATTTCTGGCTGATCATCTCCATGAAGGAGTCCGTGGTCTGGTTGTAGCTTGCAGCGGGGGCCTCGACTCGATGGCACTGCTGCAGGCTTTGGTCCGTGTCCTGCCTCAAGGTAAGCCGCCAATCCGGGTCGCCCACATTCATCATGGACTGCATCCGGCCGCCGATGACTGGGCGGAAGAGGTGGCCCGGCAATGCGGACGGTTGGGGTTGCCATGCCTGATCCGGCGGGTGCAAATTCCTTCCGGCGGCAGTCTGGAAGAGTCGGCGCGCGAAGCGCGGTATCGCAGTCTCGCGGAGATGACCGGCCCCGGTGAAGTGCTGGTGACCGCGCATCACGGCGATGATCAGGCCGAAACGGTGTTGCTGCAGTTGTTGCGGGGGAGCGCCGCTGCGGGCATGGCCGCCATGAGGCCGGTCAGCGCAGTTCCGTATTCAGCAATGGAAATTCCGCTGTGGCGGCCTTTTTTGTCCTTGCGGCGACAGGAGTTGGAGACCTTTGCGCGCGGCGAGGGCCTGACGTGGGTACGGGACTCTTCCAATGACGATCAGAGGCATCGCCGCAATTACCTGCGCCATACGGTGATCCCCGCCCTTGAGCGGCAATGGCCGCAAGCCGTTTCCACGCTGGCCGGAACGGCCTTGCGCATGCAGGAGACGGATTGTCTGCTTCAGGAGCTGGCGGCGCTGGATATGCGGGCGGTTAGTCGCGACGGCATCACCCTGGAAATCCCCGATCTGCTAAAACTGTCGGCGCCACGTCAGCACAATCTGTTGCGCTACTGGATCGTGTCCCGGAGGCTCCCTGCTCCCGGCCGGGCGGGACTTCAAACGATCATCAACGAAATATGCCTGGCCCGGCCGGATGCCACCCCTTGTTATCGGGAAGCCGGCTGCGAAGTCCGCCGCTATCGTGATAAATTATACGTCATGCCGCCGCGACTTGAGCGCGCCGGATCATGGTGCGCCAGCTGGATGGAACGCGATCAGCCTTTCATCCTGCCGGATGGACGTCAGTTGCAGGCTCGCCAGACGCGCGGCTGCGGATTCCCTCTTGTCTATTGGCGACAAGCCGCCATCTCGGTCCGGTTGCGACAAGGGGGGGAGTGGCTCAAGCCCGCCGGCGCCGCGCATCATAAATCCCTGAAGGCGCTCTTCCAGGAAGCCGGGATCCCCCCTTGGGAACGGGCGGAGTGGCCTTTGATTTATATTGATGATCAACTGGCCCTGGTTCCCGGTCAGTGGGTGGCCGCGGAATTTGCGGTGCCTGCTGCTGAAGATGGCATCTGGATTACATAATTGCAGAGGATGCCGCTATCTGGCCGCTGCAATATACTTTCCCGAATAAAACGGGTCGGACGCGGTTCCGATCTTCGATCCTTGTTCCGACGGAGTGAAAACAACATGAACCATTCCCTTGCTCCGCATTTCCTCGCCTTATCCATTTGCGGCCTGTTGCTCGGAGGCTGCGCCTCGCAACGGGCGGCAATCCCGGTAAAGGCGCCCTCCGAGCCGGCCACAGTTGGTGCCGCATCGCCAGTGACTCCCGTCGTTTCCAATACGCCGGTGACGCAAAGCCCCGGACGCTCAGCCTTCAGCGCCGAAAACCAGACCTGGTTCCTCATCAACTTGCCCGTGGCGGTCTCAGC
>CAZPZK010000006.1:0-20588 GCA_964591095.1 uncultured Moraxellaceae bacterium
CAGTGATCGTATCCGAGAGCAACAAAACATTATCGGCTGCTTGAATCTCCGCCACGGCAGTTGTGGCTAGTTCAGACGACCCAATCGCATCTGCAGCAATAGCAGTAGCGTTGATCGCACCCGAAGCAAATGAACTTGTGGTAATACCCCCTGTATTGACTTCGACGTTGGGCACCGAATCCTGCGGATCAAATGCAACCACTTCGTAAGTAGCATCTGTAGGATCAGCCCCCGATCCCGTCGCGTGCAGGATCAGAGGCCCAAGCGTTCCACTATCTGTTGCGTGTCCCGCAACCTTGTACCAACCGTTGGCAATTTCCGTCACTGCTCCTGAAGGAGAAGCGAACGAACCGCCTGACTTGGAGATCGTTACAGTCGGCGATAGCCCGGTCTTGCCTGTAACATGGTCAGTACTATCTGCCATGAAGAAGACAAGCGGGTAGGCTGTAGTGGATTGCTTTACTTGATAACTGGCGGCGAAGCACTGTCCAGTCAGCAACAAAACACAAAGCAGTACGTGTGATATTCTTTTCATTTGTGAGCCTTATTGATTCGCGATAGACGTCCGGGATAGCCCGCCACCCAAACCCGCATTGGATACTCGTCCTTTACTGACAGCTGCCCGACCGTAGTTGTAAACTCCCATTGCATCATCCGCAGACAATCCTCTGCGATACGCACGGACGTCAGCCATTCGACCATCAAGATCAAAACCCGACAATGGTGAAAATGCAGTATGGTTAGAACCGATCCACAAGGCGTTCGTTCCCATGTCAGTTAACAGTGCTGCTTGTGATCCCGACGCATTGGAAACTCCGTTCAGATATATGGTCCAAGTGTTGCCGACTTTGGTCACACATACGTGATACCACGTGCTCGTCGACAAACTCGTAGGAGATGTAGCGACCACGCCGCCGCTGCCATTGACGGCAACATACAACTCAAGTTTTGTTCCCGAGGATGAAACTGTAGCGATGCTTATGTCATCTATACTGTCAGACGATTTCCAATTGAATAAGTCATTTCGTCCTGATGCGTTTAGATAAAACCAGGCCGAGAGAGTCAAATCATTAGACGTCCCATCTCGCAGGTCCGTGCCTACGTTGCTGGTTGCATAATCATCCGTACCGTCAAACGCTACCGCTCCCTTTCCATTAGGACCCGTCGTCCATGTTGGACCGTTCGTGAGTGTAAGCGTCCATGAGTTGCCTGAAGCATCCGCTACAGTCGTGCCCGTGCCTTCGAGGAACTTCCAATGACCTCGCAGGTCAGTTGTGATGTCCGCAGCCTGGGCAGTAGAGCACAGAAGCAAACAAACAAGACTAAGTAGAATTCTTTTCATCACTCGGTTTCCTGTGGGTACCACCAAGGACCGTCACCCAATTCAGTAAATTTATCCGTCGGCAAATTCATAACGTCGAACAACAAATTTTCTCTAGCGATGCCTATAGTTGCTACCGATGCTGAGCCATCTGGAATGTCGAGGATCCTATCCGCATCGTAATCGGTATCAGGCATCGCAAGATGCCCAGTGCAGCGAATCTTCCACTTGATCCAACTGTTGTCGCCTGCGTAAACCGTGCCAGCCCATTGAAACAATGTGAAATAGTTATTCTGACTGGCTGCAAAGGCATCCCATTTAAAATTAGTGCAAACAACTTCAGCGGAGTGCGGCGAGTAACCTGTAAGCTTAAACAAAACAACCCTGGGATGATTAATGCTAACGTCATCCCAGTAGTAATTGCCTCCGTCAGCAGCGTCACAAACTACTGTCTGATGTAAACCCGCACCGCCATAACCACCGACTGAGATATGAGTGAATTTCCAAATGACCGCTTGGATGCTTTCCGATCTGAAACAGCTGTAACAATCATGGAACAGTGTGCCTTGGACTTCTGAATTGTCCGCATGATTCACATCTACAACGAAGTCACCATTGTCGTCTGCGTAATAGCCTCCTTTGCAGCAAATACCGTAAGTGCAATCCGCGATAGTGCAGTTGTGGATGTAGTGCCCACCGGTTGCAGGAGCTGCTCGACCCTCGATCTCAATTCCAACTGGTGTTCGTGTGCCTGCCGGAATCGGACCTTCGCCCGTGCTGTCTCCTTGGTAAGGCCTTCCGCGAACCTCAATGCCTTCGATGGTGAATCCATTTCCTCGGACGCGAATCACAGCGACTTTGCCACCGGTTACTACGTCTCCATCGAGGCGAGTGATGCGGGTGACGCTACCACCTTGCGTGCCGTAGATGCCTAAATGCTCTCGCGTGATCGGGTAACCACGACCGCCGGTGCCTATCAACGTACCACAGCCGACTCGCTTGTTCGTCTTGATCGTGCCATTGAAGAAGAACTCCTTACCTGCAAAGCGAATTGGTTTAAGTAGTGGTCCTGTCGTACCGTCTGCAAACGTAAAACTACCGCCCAGCCAACAGGCTTCTAAGGCGGCATTCAATTTCGTTGTGTTGGCAGTCGCTACAGTCGGATTGTTGTTATCAGCAACAAGTCCAATGTGATTCTCCGCGTCATATTCAGGAATGACATTCCGCGGGGACGTGCCGACCACTAGTACAGAGTCAGCAGTCGTAGCGACCTGCCACAGCGGACCGCTCCAAACAACTGCCGCAAACAGCAGTAAACTGACTGCGTATTTAACCTTGCTTCGCATCGACCACCTTCTTCTCTTCTAATGCGGGCAGTTGTTTATCACTGCCATTTTTAGACCGGCCAATATCAATGCCACCCATCATCTTGACTGACACTCGCAACGTGGTATCCAAGACGGCGACTTCCTGTCGCACGTTTTGAATTTCCAACGTCGTCTTCATACTTGCGGCGTGAACATCACCACGCAATTCATGAATGCCTTTTCTTATTGACTCCATCCACGTCTCACTGTCAACCTGCTTGGTCTTCAGCATTTGGATGTCGTTATTAAGTGCGTGTCCGTTGTCCCAGCGTTGCTGTGTACTTTCCAGTGTGACGAGTCGGGCATGGTGAGCCGCAAGTTCCAGCTCAATCTTAGTGCCTAATTCGCTGACTGCTTTTTTGACTCCTCCTTCTGCGGAATCAATACTCGCTTTGACCATGGCCAGAGAACTCTGCACCGCAGTCCTATCGATTTGATTACGCACAAGGGAAACCACAAACAACACGAAACAAATGACCATACCAGTAGCTACGATGGCTACCACGGATACGGGTATGTCACCCATGACTTAGACTCCTTAAGTTTTATTGCAGTGCTAGACTGAATAAATCTAAGTAAAATGAATTGCATCGGGTAATTGCAACTCACTCAGGGAGTCTGTTACATCATGGTCTGCGGGCCACCGAAGAGCACGGTGCTAATGAAGTTGACCTTCACGCGAGTCGCAGCAACGGGCACACGTTCAGCAACGCGACCGACTGCCAGATTCGCTGTGGCAACTGAGATGCCCGTATTGGCGAGTAATGCATCACCAGCACCATTCTCAGACATGCCAACCAATGCACCAACTTCCCATGTGCCTGAAGCACATGCCATTTCCATGACGCCGGCAGTAGCGACTGCGATATTCGCGGTTTCACCTGCAGCCGACGCTTCAAGTGCAAAACCAGCGAACACATCATGGAAGCCTTCTTGATTGCCGGCGAGTGTGCCTGTGTCAGCTAACTGCGTAGCAGACCGAGCATCGTCGGTGTTGAGCCAAATGGCATCGCCAACAGCAATCACTTGTGCCGAGTCAACTGCGAACTCAGCCATGTCGGTCGGAAAAAGACGACCGCCAAAATAAACTTTGACTCCAGTAATAGGACCGAGTAGGCCCTTGCGACGTTGAAAGAACGTCAAGCCCATCATAAGTGTAAGGCCGAGGATCATCCACAATGGAGAGCTCAGCAACCCGTAGTGCATCAAATTTGCTAACATCATTATCCCTTTCGTGACGGAATTGGCAAAGCGATCATAGCTGGCTTTGCGTTTAGTGAAGGGGCCTGCGGATATTGCTTTGTGGGCAGCATCATGCAAACCTTACGATACAAATCTCCAAACGTTGCACCGGGTTTAAGTTGTCCCATTGCCTTCAATAGGTAATAGGTAAACGCACCGTTGGGACGGCCGTTAAACTGCGTGTCATAGCAAACCTCATGGGCCTGACAACCTGCGAAGTGAATCACATTGTCCATCGAGCCCGGAGGCAACAAACGTTCAACTTTCCCACGTGTGCCGAACAACTGGTCTGGTCGTTCACCTTGTGGGAAATTAGTACTTGCAAGAAACCGTGACTTGTCAAAAGACGCTCCACGCGGTTTGGTTCCCGTGTGGCAGGCGTCTGTACCGATCATCAAAAAGGACTTTGGATTGCGTTTCGATAACAGTCTCACGATCTGCGTATCTGTCCACAATCCAAAGTCTTGGAACACTAAGGCTTCATGTCGCTGCGTTTCATCAACAAACGTACCGTGCTGCGAGAACCATAAGACGCCCCAGTCACCGTCATCCAACTTCGACAACAAAGTGCCGACTGCTTCAATAGCTGGAGTACGTTTAGCTTGGGCGTCGATCAGTGTGACTAGTGAATTGGCACAATGAAAGAACGGCAGTTTGTCAATGGCTGTCGAGGTCGACGACTTGTTGGGCGACAACAAGTTGCTGATGTCTCGAGCATCATTGATACAACCAGCCAGATCACTTCCCGAACCGGGAAAGTTATTGATACCGACTACTAGTCCGTGAAGGTTCATCGTCGTCTTGCTCTTGTGGTTGCACGTTTGATTGTTTTAGTACTGGCAGCCGGGACGGCCCCCGGAGAAGCAGAGGAGCCGCCCGACTGCACAGCACCCGATGCAGGCTTATCGACCACAATGGTCGATGCCGTAGCTATGCGGGTCAGGGAAAGTCGGACAACTTCTCCCGTATCACCAACTGGAAAATCAACTTCAACATTATTCGCAGGCGTCCCCAGCTTCTTTTCAGAAGCTATTAGCGAGTTGTAAAGCACCTGGGCAGCAGCCATCAACGTTGCTTGACCGTCATTGTTTCTCAGTAGGTATGTTGCGGCGGGCATTACGATGTTCCTCCCGATGTTGGGGGTGGCGTAATTCCTTGCGTATACTGGGCAGCGGCATTGTTGAATGCCGTGTCCATCTCAGCCATCAACTTGGCGATGACTGCTGAGACTACAGGAACCAATTTCGGAAACTGTGTTAGGATGTTTGCTATCGAGGTGATTTCTGGACTGTATTGCGGACCGGGTGGCTGACGACGTTTGTTGAGGCGATCAACTACCCGATTCGCACTATTTGAAACTTGGGTGTTTTGGTCTTGCATACGAGCATGAAAAATCTCACGCTCGTCTTCCATTTGCTGCATCTGCCCGCTCGCCATCGAGCTCAACAGTTCCATAAACTGGTCTGTTTGTTTAGGCTGGGCAGCGGCTTCTCCGGTACTCATTCAATGCTAACTCCTATTCTTCCCTCAACGTCGCTATCAGCACGGACAGGAGTTGTGGGGGCCGTTGTGTTGCTTAGATAATAGTACAGGGATGTTGCACCGCCTCCTGACAAGAGGGCGACTACCATAGCAGCGATCCAACCGTACTTCTTGCACAAACCAGTCCAGGTGTTATCCGGGGTAGGCTGTGTCGCAGGTGGAGTCGTTACAGGATCCTTGACGACGACTGGCGGGGTTGTGACAACGACTGGTTTGGTTTCGTCTTTCGTCACGATTCGCAAATCGACACTATCATCTACAGCAGTAACGGGGGTTTCAGGTTTTGTGGTATCAGGTTTTTCAGCTTCAGGTTGTTCAGACGTTTCAGGTTTTGGGGCAGCCAGAGTCTTGATGACCTCGAGCATACCACTTGCCAACATCATTACTTTTTCACTTCCCGAATCATTGATCGTCAGAGTCTTATTGCTCGTCGGTGATGGGAATGGGACAATCGGAGACTTCTCTTCCTCCGTGAATCCCAAGTGCTTCGCTAATGACATGTTGGCAAGATACATTTGCATTGCTCCATGATGGTTAACAATGTGACCAGTCTGGATCTTGCGTTCCATTGACTGCTTAGCAAGTCCCTCCGCAGTACTAAGTAGCTGCGGAGGGACGTTGATAGCAGGCTTTACTACTCCGACCGTAGTTTCCGAGACAGGCTCATCATCGATGAGTAGTCCATCCACTGTTGGGTCGTAGTTGTAACTGTCCATTGCGTTCTCCTCGTTTCATTGCATCGGGTTTAAACGAGTTACTACGCGGACTGGACCTTCAAGGCCAGCGGGGGAGTGATGCTCCCAAGGTTCATGCTGGCAGCCTGCGTGCCTGCCATGCTCAGCGCCAAAGCGCTGGTTGCCATCGCCTCAGGAATGCTCAACTCGTGAGCCGCTTCGATGAAGGCGTTGGTGCACAGTTGTGCCGAACGTTGGTTATCACACACACCCTGACGAGCTACGATCTCGTCGCTCCGCATCGAACCCAAGGCCTGCATGGCCAGGATTCCGTAGATGATTGCACTGATCGGGTTCATAGCGCCATCGCTACCGTCTGCAGCAGCCATTTCGATTCTCCTTCTCCGTGAACTACAGAGAGTTAAGGAACTCTAAACATGCTTCCGGACCTACAATGGTACGGTTAGCGCGAAAATCATACATAACCGGAACACCGTCAAGTTTGATTTTCCCGGCTTGCTCTGGGGTGAGGCCCGACAGAGCTCCGTCTAACTTGACGATCCTTATATTGATTCCTTTCTTATCCCGTACATCCCTGGCTTTCGCCACTACACCGGGGCAGTCATTACACAAGAAGTTGCTAGTGACTAGCACTAGCGGTTGCACTGCTTTGCTGTCTACTACGGGCACCGTAGGTTTGTCTAATTGACTTTTGATGTCATTCAGCAGTTGCACTACTTGTGTATTGTCAGTTTTGTTAGCAGTGATCGCATCCAGCACTGGCTGAAAGTTAACCGCCTGCGTGGTATTAATGTTATTGATGGTCTGTTGCAGCGACTGCGTAGCAGCCAACACTTCATCCAACTTCTGTTCTTCCTTCACGGGTTGCGTGGGAGGCGGAACAGTCACAGGAGGCTTATCTTCATCCGGGGCTTCCTGCGGCGGTGTTGGTTCAGGTGTGTCATCCTCTTCGGAGTACATACCGTCGCCTGTTTGTTCATTGACTTCGTTTTGAATTTCCGTTGCGTAGTCCAAGTCATCCGTCTGTACTGGGAAGTTGAACGTCGGTTCATCATCTTCGTCAGCGTTATTGTCTTCTTCGACAACTACATTCTCTTGAACTACTACATCGACTTTGTGATCGTCCTTGCAAGGCTTCTTCGCAGGTTGCTGGGACTTAGGAACTTTAAACGTCCGTCGACGAAACAACTGAGTCAATTCCTCATCGTTGTTCTCGACCTTCGGCACCTTCGACACAGCCACGTACTGTCCATACGCAGCCATGAACCGTTGGATGTCTTGTCCTGTAACTGCGACCGTCACACCGTCCGCCAGGCGATGCGACACCATTAGTCCGACCATGCGTTCCTTCTTATCGAAGACAGGACCGCCACTCGTACCATGTTCATTCGCAGGCGAGAACTCTAAACGTTCATCTTTGAACTGCTTGAATGGGCCTTTGTTGGTCGATAATTTCGTTGGGACTCCTAAGCCCGCGAAACCTTTACCAATGAAAGGACCATTCTCTTTCAGTGTTTGTCCCGAAACCACAGGCACCTTGCCTGGGATCAGCGGAACCGAAAACAAAGCTAAATCCTTCTCGCGATAGATACCAATCAACTTACCTGTTTGGACTATGTCATCTGTCCACATGACTCGCGTTGTACCGTCATGCAACACTGCATGAGCTGCAGTGAGTATCGCCATCTCCTTATCCGTCGCACCCACAACAACTCCTGTAGCATCAGAGATGCCCACGAGCGATTGCGATTGCACACGGCAAATCGAATCACCAGGCCACTCGGCGAAACAAGTGCTGGTGATCAGAGTCAGCAATAATGCGATTAAGCGAATCAATTAAGGTCTCCTATGTACCTTGGTTACCGACCGCGTTGCACATCCCGCTTGAGTTGACGAACTTGGTTTTGTAGTTGAGCATTCTCACGACTCAGTTGGTCATTTTGATCTAGCAACAAATCACCTGACCGACGGGACGATAGTCGACGATCAACAACATCGTTTCTGAGCAAGCGCTCGCCGAACGTACTGCCGCGGACTTCGCGGGTCGTGGTCGTCACTACCGTGACGTTACGGCTGACGCCACGATTGACAGCACAGCTGCGATTAACGCCACAAGCGGCTTCAGCATATTGCGTGAACAACATCCCAACCAAACACACACAAACACTTACCAACGTTTTCCAAGGCAACATTTTACTACTCCTGATACAAGGAAAGAACTTGGGTTACACTTTGAGCAGGTGTGAAATCAAACCCAGGCTGCTCCCAGGTTTGTCTACTGATCGTGCGACCGTCTGCTAATGGACGCAGACCTTTGCGTTGCAAATCACTGTTAGTCAAGATCGCTTTCTTCAGCAGATACGGATCGACTGAAACTTCATACGCTGCATCTTCTAATGTCAATGGACGGTTGTAACGTTCAACTACTTCGCGGACAGGTTCAATGCGTGACTTGATGAACGGAGTCAACGCTTTGTCGATGGCTTGCACGTACTGATCCCGGTCGTGGTTGAGTGTAAGATCCACTTCGCGTTGGCTGCGGTACAGGTTAGCGACTTGTTCAAGTTCACTCCCACCAAATGGGAAGCCACTCCGCACGGAGTCTTGCATTTTTGTTTGCATAGTCTCGGTGTGGCAGGTGATACAGCTGAGTCCCGGCACGACGGCTGCTGAACGACTGATCTTGGTGGGATCGCTGACAACATCCTCCGGCGCTTTGTCCAATCTGTTACCACGAGCATCAACCACAAAGAATCCCGGGAAGCCATTAGGAAGTGTGAAAATAATCTCACCCCCATCGTGGGCAAACGCGGTGGAGTTAAATGTATTAGCTTCAAACGCAGGACCAAGTGGATTTTGGATTGCATTGCGTTTCTCAGTTTGATTGCGAAAGTCAAACGTTCGCCAGTACGATCCATTAGCAGTCGATGAACGTTCGGCAATTCGATTCGCGTTCGAGACTCGACTATTCTCTACGCCCACTCGCAACGAACGACCGTCTAGGAAGTTGCGGCGAGTGTCGATGCCTAGTGCTTTCTCGAGTTCGTTATCTGTTCTCGGCAGATCTAACAAGTCATGGTACAAAGGCGGTTGCAATGCTTTGGCAATAAACCAGTCGGCCCGGAAGTAATAACGTGCTTCGTGGTATGGATACGCATCAAACAACTTTTGAACTTGTGCGTTGTCCCAATCCAAATCTCCCTGATCAACACGGAAGACCAGGCCTTTACTGTCGACCTGCTTCGGTATGACTACGAAGCGTGTCAGCTGCAGCATGTTGATTGCTTTGCTGAACGCCGCACGGGCATTTGCCAGTTGATCGTCAGTCAATCCAGCGTTGTATAAATTCGCAAACGAGAAGTAACGATAGGTCCTACGGGTTTGATCGTTTCGCACAACGTCACGTACCCACCGTTCCGTGATCGCCTTGCGAGCCTCATACGTGACCTGTGGGCCCTTCGCCCCTGAATTGACCCATAATTGCAGGGTTTTGACCTCGGTGGGGGACAAAGGTCCTGCGGAGGTGTCAGGGGGCGGCATTTCGCCCTTCGTGATACGTCGCAGGACCTTTGACCTGTCAGCGTCGCCCGGGACGATGAATCCCTTCGGGTTGGTCGTCAGGAAATCGTAGTCAGTTACGTCGAACTGTGGGTCGCCGTTGTGCTTTGCCCCGTGACACGAATAGCAATGCGATTTGAGAATCTGCATTGCATCGACTGCGAGTTGATCGCCGTATGCTTTCGGGGCAACCCAGACCAAGAGTATGACCCACAGTAGGATCAAAGTGATCTGAACAGCCGGGACTTGTAAGCATCGACGTAACATGACTAATTGGCCAGTCGGCTCTCCGTTGCAATCGTGGTTGGACTTCCCGCTGGAAGGGCCTTCGTTCCACGAACTGCTCTTTTCAACTGGGACTCAACAATATCAATACAGTGATTGTGCCAATCGAGATCGTCATCCATCCATTGATGTTCAACGAAGAGTTGCGTCCACTGCTTCTCTTTGGTTGTCAGCTGATTGAAGATCGGCTGACGCCCCTGAGGTATATTTTTGCGTTGGAAGAAGGCGTGATACTCTTCCACGTTCGGCGGAATCTTAATCCGCGAGTCACCAAACAACGCCCGCCAGTTTAGTGGATGCCAGTGATAGTAAACCCCATCGCACAGATTGGCGATGTGAATCTTCAAGTTGTAGCGATCAAGCTGTTTAGCGAATCTCGTCAACCCGTGCCCGACTCCATAAGAGTAGGCGTTGACCACAATTACGAAAGGCTCCGGGGGCGGATACTTTCGTCGCAACATGTGGTAGTTGAGTGCGATTGCCTTCCAGTTCTCATTGTGTCTTCGCGAGCGTACCCGAACCGACATTGGTGAGTAGTCATCACAGACCGCCAATAGCTTTTCGTTTAGCTCGATAATGCCATTGTCACTTTCGTCCTGAGTAAAGCCGCTTATATTTTCTACCAAAAGCACTGTCTTGGCCCTCGTTGGAAATCTCGTTCCTTTCCAGCACGCTGCTCATTTGGCTTCTCCCAACGAACTTTCTACTTCAGGGCAGATAGGCTTGACTGGTGACCGCACACCATTCACCAGATGCAACTTTCGAGGGCGAGCGAGATGTCAGGTCTCGTCCTCGTTCTTTAAGCCTATCCGCCCTGCCGATCAACAGTGCGGACCTGCATGATACTAATCTTCCAAGAAGGAAGAAGCACGCTTCTTTTTCTTCTTGGGACGTTCAACGTCGCGGTCACGGGATGACTTGGACGACTTTGAAGACTTCGAGGACTTGACAGTCTTCTCCCGAGGCTCCTTCTTGCGGCGAGGCTTGGGAGCTTCTTCGACTACGTCTTCCTCTTCGTCTTCGATGTTGTCTTCGTCATCATCACCGATGTGATCGTTCGCAGCCGGACCTTCGTCGACGACTCGGAACTTGTTGATGTAGACTTTGTCAAGTTCGCGGCTGTCGCGAATCTTGTCGCCCTTTTTGTAGATGTTGCCGTATCGGTCGCGATGATCGCCACCAATCAATTCATAGACGGCCATGAGTGCTTCTCCTAGCAATGTTCGTATCGGGTAAAAGAAAAATACACCCGGGGTGGAATGGGAGTAACACCCCGGGTGCTCTGCAAAACAACCAGCCGAGGTTGTTAACTAAACCGTACCATGGACAATGCCGGTGTTACCGTAAAAGTCCTTGCGGAGTTGAGGAACCATAACACACATGACCTTCATGTGGATCTCCATGCCACCCTTCTCTTCCCACTGAAGAGTCTGAGGACGCATGGCGATAACCGCACGAGCCACTTCAGGCGTCATCTGCACAAGCAACACTTGGAATCCGGTGAGGAAGTCCAGCGTCGCTAGGCCGGTGATACCGTCGAGCTTGAGAATCCGGTCACGGAGGGTGATGTCGCCCTTCAATGCTGAGTAGTCAGCATCGAGGTACGCCGTCCAACCCAAACCGAAGTACAACTTCCATGGACCATAGTAATGAGCAGCGATGCTCTGATCACGCATGGCAAGCACTTCAGCGAGCAGAACGTCCGGCGTCCAACCACCAGTCGTCGGGGCGGTGATGTCCGCCGTCAAGCGACTTGGCCAGTTGGTGTAACCGTACACCTGGTAACCGCCGAAGTAGGTACCGGTCAACGTGCCGATAGTCAACTTCTCAACGGTTTCCGAAATCTTCGTGCCAGCCAAGCTCGCGTTGGTCGTATCCAACGGAGTGTTGCTGTTACGCGAAGTTGCGATCTGCCGAGCACTCATCCGGAAGTCTTTGTGGATGATGGGCAGCGGCAAACCAGTGATGTCGTACACCGGGCGATCATTGTCCGATTGGACAACTCCGTCCATGCTGATCGCGGCGTCCGAGATGTCGCTCATGTTCTGCGACTCGAGGACCGTCTTACCCCATCCGTTAGGAATGGTGTAGGAGTTGGCCATTTCGAGATCCGCCCACGCTTTGAGACGTGGCATGGCGGCTTTGATCACCGCAGTATCAAAATGAATCCACTCTTCCTTGCGGAGAAGTGCTTGGGCGTTAACCAAGATCGTTTTGTACTGCGGCTCGCCCTTACCGTTCATTCCATTGAAAATGGAGACGTAAGAGCGACCGTCGCTACCAACAAAGGGTCGCATGAACCCCGAGTCCATATTGTTGGTAATAAGTTGTGTGGCCAAACTTCCGTGGCCAACACCATTGACAATTAAATCTAAACCGTTCAAGGTAGTCACCTTCTTTCTTGGCTGTAGATGCTGGTTAAAGGATAGTTACGCCACACGGGCACGCATGAGTTTCTCAGCCGACGTTGCATCCTTGGTTTCCTCTGCGTAAGCGAGAATTCCGCCGCCGCCACCAAGACGCACATTCTCAACCTCGAACACATCGAGGCGAGCCGAGTTGCCGGCGTTGTTCGTCGACCACGTTGCACTAACGCCGAGGACCTTAGTGGCCGTCGTGTCGATTGCAGTCGAACCAAGCAGGAACGGCTTAGCCGTAACCGTGCCAGGCACACCAAGCGATTGCACACCAGTCGCCACGAACGTGCCCGAAGCACCAATCGTGCGAATAACGATAGTGGCATTGATATAGCCAATGTCACCGTTGGCAACGTCGATCGCACCAGTCGTGCAGATCGCAGTGCCGGTAAGGCCGCCGAGGTACAACTTGAGCGTCAAGGTATCCGTCGAGTTCGTGGCCGTGGCAATTGCCTGAGCACGAACCGTCAAGATATCACCAACCCGCAACGAATTCGCTGGGATCGTGTAGGACTTGTCGAACAACGTTTCAGTCGTGGTCGTGGTGACCGCGGCCGAAGCTGCGACGTTGCGGTACAGGACGCCGGTCGGCAAGGCCGTCGACGGTTGACCAACGGTCAACGTACCGTCACCTCCCGAGATCAGCTCATCACCGCGGGTCGCACTTTGCCCAGACTGCAAACGCACCTGGACAATGTCGCCCTTCTTGCACACGACAGTCGGAACAATGTCGTTAGCGGCGAAGGAATCATCAATCGTCTTGCCTTGCAAGGCGTCTTCGCAAGCAATGATAAACGGCACACGACCGCCTACCGTTGCGTGCTTAGCGACCGTGCCGGCCGCTTCGACGATTACCAAGTGACCCGGCTTCAGCGCTGCCGAGGCCGGATATTCTTCCCGGTGTCCGTCACACTTCAGGAGAATAGTGTTTGAACTCATCGTTCACACTCCTTATCTTCTTTGTATTTTGTGGATGAAATGGAAAGTCGTTAGGCCCGTTGAGCCGCACGGAACTCAGCGAAGTTCATGACAGGCAAAGGCAAAGCCTCTTCCGTCACACTCGATGCGTTGTCAATCAGACCACCGCCGACCTGACCGAAGTAGTTGGCTGGCGCCGGAGCCGCTTGCTGCTTGCCGAGTTTGGCGAGCTTGTTCAGCGAGTTCAGGTTCATACCCTTCAGTTCATCTTCGGTGAACGTGTTCTGCTTGTTGGTCAGGATTTCCTTGACCAGCGAAGCATGCTCGGAGATGTGCTTGTTCACACCATTGGTCAGGATTTCACGCAGAACCGGAGGAGCTGCTTGGATGTACGCCTCAAGCGTTTGCTGGGCGTTCAACACAGGAGCCTCTTCCTCTTGGGCTTCGTTCGCGGAGTACGGCATGGCACTCTTCATGCCACCCGACTTAGGCGTTACGACTTCCTTCTTCTTCTTGCCGGCGGGATGACCGGGCACTTCGTCTTCGACTCGCTCATCATCATCGGCATAGCAGGCTGCCAATGTTTGAAGCTTCTTATCATCCATCTTTTCCAGGATGCCTCGCTCGTCCTCGTTGAAAATCGTCGAGGCGATTAGGCTATTAATAACCTGAGTCCGATCCATTGCTGGACCTCCTTCTTGGTTAACCGTGAGGCCATTGTCTGCCTCGGTACTACTGCACTTTCCGCCACAATGGCACTCACTGCTGCAGTTGACAACGAGATTTGATTCTGTTGATTTGTTACTGACTAATTTCTTAATGTCGTTAGCGGACATACGGGAAACCTTTCCGTCTTTATCCGTGACGCTGTAGAATGTTTCTTTGACTCCGGGCTTCCATTGCTCGGCTGCACCGAGCTTGTAGCCCTTCTTGGCAAGCATGACTCCTGCCTTGGGAATCGTGAGTTTGCGAAGCTTCTTGAGTTCTTGTTTGGTTACTCGTTCATCGAGTTCTTTGAGCTTCGCACCGTGTTCAGCTGTCTTTGCTGCAGTGCCGTCGGAAGATGAACATGAATTGTCTTGCCCACCGCCTTGACCAGTCGGACAGAAGGCGTTCGTGATAGGCTTATACGATGTGACCCGCATGACCTCCATCGGTTCGCCTGCGAGTTTGATCTTGCCACCTTCTTTGGAATACGACTGTTGATATGACCGGCCATTCTTGTCGAAGACTAGCGAGTCGTCGTACAGATCGAGCACCCACACACCGCTAGGCGTTGCCATGCCCGGGTTGACTGAAAGTGGTTCTTTGTCACGCAATAACGCCTCAAGTTCGCGGCGTGTATCTTCATAAGACGTTTTCGCACAACCGCAATCGTTCGCGACTAGGCGATTGACGAAACGCTTCAAACGGGCGGCTGTTGCTGGCGTGACTGCATGATTCAATTGCAACAGGCCGCAGCCGGCGTCAATCGAACAAGCGCCGATCTGATCAGGCAGGATAGCAAGATGATCTGGCTGGTAATTACGAGCAATAGAGATGTATGCTTTGCCGTTGAATTCGCCCGGCGTGTCATCGTTGATCGTAAACAGACCGGTGCTGACTTCCATCAGGCGGTTCTGCACAATGGCATTCATGACACGCGAGTCGATTTGACTTGCTCGGTCAATTTCGATCCACGCCTCAGAACACAATTTACCGTCTTTCCAGGCGGTATTGAGCATGAAGCCGATCTTCTGACGCTCGATGACTCCCGCATCAGACGCAGATACAAATTGCCCACTGGTGTCCATCGCATGGTACACGAGAATGGGCTTGTGATCCCACGAGGCGGGGGAGGCTGACAACTCATCAGCCGGGTAGAAAAGAGGCCCATTTGAGCCTGCGTGAACACCTTCGGTCAGAATGACCGTCGGAACGACAACGTAATCACGACCTTCAAGTTTGGCGTGACGAACGGGCCCCGAGATATTAGAAGTGATCGTTTGCAGCATTTTTGAATAGGCCTAAGAGGACCTATTCAATTTAGGTGATTATTTGGTTCCAACAACCAAACCTAGATGCTGCAAACGATCAGTTTAACCCGTTAATTGCCGATTGTTTTTCCTAGTTAATCAAATGCTTAACTATTTCAAACTGCAACTGGCGCTGAAATCGCCGGATGATAGTTGTAGTTCAACAAGTGTACATCATTCGTAGTCCAATTAAAGATGCCGTCGAATTGTTGATCTCTAAGTCGAGGAGAAATCGACAACGTGGGCAATGGATGTGGCTCACGATCAAGTTGTTCTTTGACTTGATCGAGATGATTCTTGTAGATGTGCAGGTCTCCAAACGCGATGCCTATCTGACGAGCAGTTAAACCGCACACCCAAGCAAGCATATGCGTGAGCAGTGCATAAGATGCAATGTTGAAAGGCAAACCTAAGAACGAATCAATCGACCGGGCGTACAACTTCAAAGACAGTTCCTTAGTCTCCTCATGCACACGCACTTGGTACAACGTGTGACACGGAGGCAAGGCAACACGACTCTGATAGAACGGATGCCAGCCCGACACAATCAAGCGACGACTGTTAGGACTGTTGACAATCCCATCGATCAGTTGCGTAATCTGATCACACGCTACACGCTCGATAGGTTCGCCATCGTTCGTCTTCCCCAACACAAGAGCATTAGGATCGTAGTGACCATAGTCCCCATTAGGGAAGTGACGCCACAAGGCTCCATAAACAGGACCTAGATCTCCTTCCTTGCGACCGAACTCAGCACACTTCTCGGCTGTTGCCCATTCCTTCCAAATGTCGACACCCGCATCTGCAAGATCCTTCTCGTTGGTCGATCCGGACAAGAACCATCTCAGTTCCTCAACGATCCAACGGAATGGCAGACGTTTCGTTGTCAGTAATGGAAATCCTTTTCGCAGATCGTGTTTCCATTCGTGATCAAAAACAGAAATCGTACCGACTCCGGTACGATCTGTATGATCTTCCCCATTCTCTAAGACATGACGCAATAGTGCCTTATAGCTTTCCATCAATCTTCTCCTTCTTTTGCATCGGGTTTAGTTTCATCCTCAATCTCTTGCAGCAATGCTTCGCTTACAGTAAATGTGCCTCCTGTAAAACTGGTTATGTTGGCATCGATGTTGCCTATTGTCGAGTTCACAGTATTGCTATTGCTGATGATAAGGCCTCCATTACCAATCTCCGCATACGGTGTGAGTCCCGCTGAAGTCTCCTTGAGATCATCCACAATCGCACTCGACACGATGAAGTCAACATGAGGCAAATTCGCAATCAGCAACTCAGACAACAACTTGTCGTAATCCTGCATGGACTTTTCCCATGCAAAATAATTCAGATCGAACGTCTTAGTTAACTTTTGATTCTCCCTAGTCAATGTCGTGACAACCGCTTCCCAGTGCTGGTCGTTCAATAATCGATCCTTCTCGAGACGTATTCTCCATCTTGTGTCTGCAATGGGCAATGCCGACCCGATACCACCCAAGAAAAAGATAGCCAGTGTGAGTACAGTGAATCCCGACTTGCACAGGAACCTGCGAACTGCTGTTGACATGATGGCACCGCAAATCAACAACACGACACACATTGAGAATATAGGCTTGAAGGACGGTCCTTCCTCGAGTAGCTGTACAGCAGAACCACCAGTCACAATTGACACGGCAAGCAAAAGGATAAAGAAGATTCCGATCAAGATGGGCTTGGGAACGTAGGAAATATCATCTGCCATCTGACTCATATCTCCTCCAGTTCTTCACCCGCACCCACCACGATGATCCGAACTTCCGCGGCTTCAATTGCTTGCGACAACACAGCGTCCTGCAACATGTTGATTTCTTTCAACTGTGCCTGTGCCTTGTTTTGCATTCGCAACACATCCGCTTGTCCGGCTCGGATCTTATTGGTGTTGATCAGCAACGCAGTGTTGTAGCCGGAAAGGAAAGCACAAACAATGCCGATCATCGGCAATATATATTTGATCTTCACTACTTGCCTCCTTTCTTCTTCGGTGCGGGCTTGCCCTTCGCAGCCTTTTCTTTTGCTGCCTTCTCTGCAGCCTCTTTCCTTTCCTTCTCAAGCTTCTTCTTCTCTTTGTGTTCAGCGGCCTCTTGACGATCAAGCTGCTTATTTGCTTCGTCCTTCTCCTGAAGTTCCATGTAAGCAAGGTACCGTTGCAGACGCACCTGCCACCAGTCGAGTTTGCCGGCGAACTCCTTCAGGTGCTCGGGATCCTTCGCGTAGACCGCTTCGACCGTTTCCTCGACGTACTTGCCGCGTGGCATCTCGTCCTTGGCGAACAGCTTGGCACATTCCTTGTCGAGCGGTTCGATGCGTTTGACCTCCGCCTTACGCACGGGCATGCCGACTTCCTGCAACGCATGATCCCGTAGGAGTTCCCACAGACGGGTAGTGAAGCTGGGATGACTCGCTTCGTTGCAGGCGTCTTCGCACATCTGCTTGACTTCGTCAGCGACTTTGCGGGCGGCGACATTCGCCTGCACGGAATCATCAGTCGGACGAGCAACAGCCTCCACTGCGAGTTCAGCTTCAGTTACAGGTCTATCCAAATCTGCATCGGTCATGATCGTTCTCCTTACTTAAATGGTTACGGATTAAATCTTACTCATCCTCGTCGTCATCGCCTACTTCTTCCCACTCATACTCATCGTCGTCATCGAGATCATCTTCCTCATCATCGATGTCATCTTCTTCGTCATCCCAACCATCATCCTCGTCGTCTTCATCTTCTAGTTCTTCATCATCGAGGTCGAGATCAGAGTCATATTCGTCATCATCCTCATACTCATCGAACTCAGCGAAGTCTTCATCCTCGAGTTCGTCTTCAAGATCTTCAGGATCAGGATTGCCAGTTAATTTTTCAATGCGATTACTCACCTAACTTCCCTCCCTTTTTTGTAGAAGCATTCTTGGTACGAATTTGACGATCACTTTCTGATTCAGTCGCACCATCAAGCCACAACTCACCTACCACACGACCGAACGTCAAAATGTCTGCCAGGTTCTTGGCATCAGACAGGTCAACAAACAATCGCCCACTCTTGCCCTCAGCCTTCTTGGCACTATCACGTGCCTCTTTGCCTCCTGGATCTTTCAGTTCCGGTGCCCAGCAGTCGTCGTAGCGTACCGTCAATTCAAACTGCACGGTGACTTTCGCCGTGTCACCATCATGCACTGTAGTAACTTTGACTGGGAAGCATAGGGCCTTAGGTGGTGCAAGTTCGCGTGTGCGTTCGCCCAATGGCATGGGCTGGATCAATGACGCAAACGCATCTTCTTTCTCAATGCTAGTCGGAGGACCGTGTTTGAGGATCGGTCCTTCAATCGTCTGCCCTCCAATCGTAATCGGCGGTGCAGGTTTGCCTGGTTTGCTCATGACAGGTTTGGCATATGATCCTATGCCGAACGTCACGACGTACAAACCAACCATGACAAAAACGAACTCAATACAATTGCGTCTCACGCTCCTAGCCTCCGTAAAGGTGTGTTGTGTCGAGCAGGCCAAACGAAAAAGACAAACCACCATGGAACTAAGCATATTACCATGGCGATGTAGCTGCAGGTTTTGACGGCACAGAAAGAAGCCTCGTCAATGCAATCAAGCAACTTCAACATCATCGGAATTTCCTCCTTGATCGTCCGGGCGTTTCTCACGTTGAATCGCGAGCCAGACTTCGTTGCGATGTACTGACACTTCTCGCGGGGCCTCAACTCCAAGGCGGACTTTGTCGCCGCGGATCTCGATGACACTCACAGTGATGTTGTCACCGATGATAATTGACTCGTCTTTTTTTCTACTGAGGACTAACAACTTAGTTTCTCCTTGTTACGATGGAACTCCTGATATTAAAAACTCCGGTGAGGGTACTTAAGCTGACGGACGCTTTAGCGTGTAGTTTGAGGTCCCGAGCCTATTCGCCTCACCGGAGTTGACATGTCATTACGGCAAATTCATAAACACCTCTGGGCCTTTACCCGTGAAATTCATGGGCATTTGTTTGCATTTACATATCGGACTACGACTTAATGAGTTAGACAACCTTATTAAGTCGATTTTCTGAGGTGGCTACCCACAAGGCCAACTCCGGGTCTTTGAAATTGACCCGATTCTTCGCTCGTGCTCGCGTTCGTCTCCGACGTACATCACTCGCACGAAGCGCTATCAACTCAGGCGATGGGTCAGTTTCTCCCGGCCCAGGGCCTTCACTTAGTTCCTCCAATGGAAGATCGTATGCCAGTATGTCACAACGGACACATGAGGCACCTTTAACTACTCCATGTTCAGGACACTTGGTAGTCGTCGACTGTAGAATGTGTCGACGTTGGGCGAGCTGTCGCTGGTGTCGCGTCCCACGAGCAAGTTTAGAAACGGTAGACATCCCGACTCCGACTTGCTTCGCGATCTGCTCATACACTTTTGAAGGCTCGTCCACCAACCTCTTAGTCTCCTTTTTTAACAACTTGCATACTTTATTTACCTGTGCTTGGGTCAACATCTACTGGGCCCTCAAAGAATCCTTCTCCTTGCCAATCCCGCCAACGGGAACAAACTCCTCCTATGCCAATCAAACAAACCAATCAGACGTAATCCAATCACCTTCTCTATCAACTGCCGCAAACGCACATTGACAGTGTGGGTGCAATGGAATCAACCCGTAAGCGTCCTCCAGCTTCCAACGGGTTCCTTCTAACTCCTCACAATCTGGACACGGATTCAAGCCGTTGATCCATTCGGCCAGCACATCAACGTCCTCTAACCCCAGGGCGTCGAGTGCGTCCAACTGCCCCTCAGCATGGGCGTAGGACGATTCCGTGCTAACAATCGCGGCGGCTCGGGCATCGGTTCCGCGTCGCTTTCTCGCGTTCAAAACTATCGACTTCCGTTTCGATACCGGCGTTTTGATTCCTTTGATTTCACTGATCAGTCGCAGTGCAAGTACTTGTGGTTGAACTCGGGCCGTGAGTCCCACAGTCACAATGCGACTAGTATTCTTCATGATGTCATCGGTCACGCCTTTGAGTTGATCAAAGGCCCGATTGACAACTACCTTCTCTTTGGTGTGTCCTTGTGGCGTGCCTAACGTCATGCGGAGGAACTGCTGCTCCTGAGCCTGATACCATTCAGGACGCATGGTTCGACGCAAACGGTGCGTATCACCGAATGATCGTACTACACCGCGATGATAAGCCTGCTGCACATA